>JAIRYO010000012.1 GCA_031267725.1 Holosporales bacterium
AATATATATAACAGTATTCCTTAGAGCACTCATTATTTGTGGTGAACTTCCTTTACGTATAGTTGATTTATCCTCTTTAAAGACTTCATCTCTTACCCAATGTAGTTGATTCTCTATCTTCCAGTGATCCCTCCATATCTCATTAATCTTTTCTATACAACCTTTTTCACCATTAAGACTTGTGATCCCATATGATATTCTTGTTGTTATCTTGTTTTTAACATTCCTCGTTCTTGTTATTTTAAGGATCTGTTTAACTCCTGGCCATTCATCCTTCAAAGATCTTGGAACTTCAAGAACCTGTAATTCCCTTGTTTCTATACCTCCATGCCCTTTATCATAAGTTACTAACTTCTCTGGGTTATGTATCTTAAACTGTAGTTCTATTTCTTTTTTTCTTGCTTTTTTATTGTTTTTACAGTGAATAAATAATCACCTTTCTTGTCTACTATTGTTTGACATACTTTTTTGGGGCAAAGATAGCATCACCTGTTATAATCCCTCCGTCTATATTAGTTTCCATGAGGAGAATCATCGCAGAAGTTATCTCATTCTCTCCAGTTTTCATCCTAATTTGATTAATTACCTTTTGGTTTTCAACAAGAAAAGCTGAAAGCAAGTGAACTATAGAAACAGTATCATTAGAAGTTCCTCTTAAGCTTTTCCCATCAATTGCTATATGATTGATTGGTATTTTATCAGAAAAACAGGCTCCTAGAGCCTTCTCTACTGAATCTACTGGAATCATTCGTAAAATATTAGAAAGAGTAGCGATAGATGGCCTCCACTTTGAACAACCAAAAGACTCAGCAGTTTTTTTAGGAAGGGACCTAAACCAACGGGATATCCTTGCTAAACTATCATTTCCACACATTATTCCTAACAATAATATATTGAAAATACTCACTAATTCATACCTACGTCCAGAAATTTTTCGAGGGTCTTTTATTCTCTTAAGGCTTCTTGTAACTTCATTTTACTTCTTTTTAAAAGGATAAATATTTTGTATTATACTACTTACTCAACTGAATTAAAAGCCCCTGAGGGGGGGGGGGGTGAAAGGAAGAATGATCAATTGCAATTATGCTTGCAATTGCTTAGACTGGCCATTATTTTTCAGGTATAAACAACAAGATGCATACTTGTGTTTTGTGTTTTTTGGGATATTTGATTGGATCGATTCCTTTCGGATTTCTGTTATCGAAATATTTTTCCGGAATCGATATACGAACTATTGGATCAAATAGTATTGGGACAACAAATGTTTTGAGAACTGGCAAGAAAAAGCTAGCATTGCTAACTTTGCTTGCGGACGCCGTGAAGGGAATTATTGCGGTTTGGCTTGGAATGAAAGGCGGCGAGAATTGCGCATTTATTGCCGGAACGAGCTCAGTTATAGGACATGTTTTTCCAATATGGTTAAAATTTAAAGGCGGGAAAGGGGCAGCAACAACGGCTGGTACCTTCTTGATATTTTCACCTATCGTTGCAATTGTTTCTGCCATCGTTTGGGGGATCGTTGCAAAAATTACCAAAATATCATCTTTGTCATCTTTGGTTTTTTGTGTTTTTTTTGCACTTATAACGATTGTTAGATTTTTTATTGGTGTTGTTGGACTAAAGTTTGTTGTTTATGTCTTTGTATTAACTGCTTTCCTTTTGTTCACACATAGAGCCAATATTGTTAGGTTGCTAAAAAAAAAGGAGAATATTTTCTGATATGGGATACCATAAAGTAAAGTTCTGACAAGTTGGCTTATTTGCGCTATGAAATTTTTCCAAAGATTTTTGAACCTGCCGTTCTTTGTTTTGCTTTTGTTTTTAGTAATTTTTACCATCGGCGACAATCTAGATGTCAATACAAAAGCAAATTTATATGCCATAAGTTTGCTTTTAAAGGATGTAATAGTTTTTGTATTACCTTTTGTTATATTTTCTTTTGTGCTCAACGGTATTATAAACCTGGAGGGGCAATCGCTAAAGATCATACTAATTTTGTGCCCTATGGTCTGTTTGTCTAACTTCTGCGGCTTTTGGGTCGCGTATATTTTTACAAATCCTTTGTTAAAAATTGGCGCCATACAAATTTCACAGCTTAATTCCCAGACCGTATTAGAAAAAGCATGGAGTGTAAATATACCACAATTCGTACGAAACGATTTTGCCATGATAGCCGGAGTTTGTGTCGGACTTCTCGGAAATTGTTGTTGTACCAAGTCTATAAAAAAAATGAGTTTGTTCTTGTCTAAAATCGCAAATATTCTTCTTAAAAAGGGAATATGCTATGTCCTTCCTCTTTTTGTTTGCGGCTTTGTTGTGAAAATGCAGCACGAGGGATCATTGGTTTTGATAGCAAAAGAATATTCACTTTTGTTAGCGATAGTCGCTTTTTTGGCATACGGATATATGTTTATAGTTATGTCAATTGCAGCAAGCGGCAATGTCCTAGCAAAGTTTAAGAATTTGATTCCTGGTGTTTTGGTTGGGTTGTGCAGTATGTCTAGCGCAGCAGCGATTCCATTAACGATAAAAGGATCTGAGAAAAATTTGCAAAATCCGAACATGGCAAGGTTCGTAGTCCCGGCAACGGCAAATATGCATTTGCTAGGAGATTGTTTTGCCATACCAATCATAGGATTAGCCTTGATGGTTTCTTTTGGATATACCTTGCCATCTTTTGCAGATTATTTTGTCTTTTCTTTATATGGAGTTGTAGCCAAATTCGCCGCAGCCGGAATCCCTGGCGGAAGTGCTTTGATTTTTGTTCCGATTTTTGAGCAAGTCTTCGGGTTCGATCCGGTTATGCTGACTGCGATGACCACTATTTATGTTTTGTTCGATCCAATTGCTACATCGTCTAACGTTTTCGGGCATGGTATGTTTGCCATTCTCTTTGAAAGAGTATATAATAGGGCCTTCAGAGGCGAGACCATAAAAGCATAAGACATGGATTGTGGTAACATTATTGATTTAGAGTTCGATGATTTCAAAAGATCCTTAAGGGATGGGGATTGCGTTGAGGCATACACTGACGGGTCTTGTATTGGCAATCCAGGACCTGGAGGTTGGGGGGTCGTGCTTATTATACGTGATAAAAGAACTGGAATTTCCGGCTTTGAGCGGAACACAACAAACAATAGAATGGAACTGATGGCGGCTATCCACGCAGTTAAATCCATGTCAGACAATATTAATACGACTATTTATACTGACAGCACATACGTTAAAAATGGAATAACTATCTGGATAGATAAGTGGAAAAAGAATAATTGGAAATCCACTTCTGGTTCTTCGGTAAAAAATCAAGATTTGTGGTGTGAGCTTTCAGATGCAACGATTGGCAAAAATATTACAT
>JAIRYO010000054.1 GCA_031267725.1 Holosporales bacterium
CATTTTGAGTGTGACCTTCTTTCAAGAAATCAACTACTCTTTGTCTGTATTTTATATCGTATATCATAGATATCATTATAACTTCTCCTTAGGCTCCTGTCAACTAATTTAGGTATAATTTACCGAATGCTACTAACAATAGTGCTATTGATAAGCAGAGCAGAGCATCCATAAGTTCATCTTATTCCATGGCCTCCTTGTAGTTTTCGTAATAGTTGCGAATTCAGCACGGATTAATACGCACTATATCAGATCAGGTGCTGATTTATACATGTTATTAAAAAGGATTTTCCGAATCTTTCTTTTGTTCATCCGCCAACAATATAATATCATTCGCTTTCCGTTTTGTTATTGGATCATTGCAATTTATAGCTTTTTTTGCATGAAATTTGGCAGTGCTAAAGTCTCCATTATTTAAGGCGATTTCAGCAGCACACAGACTTGCCTTTTCTAAATCGCCAGAAATAGCGTACAAATTTCCAAGCATACTCTTTGCAGAAACGTCGTTTTTATGTATTATCAAAATCTTTTTTAAAACTTTTATTGCTGAGGCAACATGTTTTTTTATATTCTTTGATATGGTCGCTAAAGCGTATATAAGACCGAGGTCTCTATGGACTTTATTTTTTTTATCGTTTTTTAAAATATCCCATGAAACGTCTGCGGCCTTGTCGCATTCTCCCATGTTGATAAGGCACATAGCTTTTATTTCAGTATAATATGCCTGATCTTCACCACATTTATCGGTTAATTTATCAATTAACTTTATGGCTTCTTCGTTCTTATTTGTCCTATACAACGCAATAGCTCTCGCATATTCCTCATCCGAGTTTTTTGGATTTTTATACAAATCTGAAAGGAGCTGAATCGGAGAAGTTAACGCAGTTAATTTATGTTTTATACGTTTAAATTTTTTCTCATATTCTTTCATCAAATCTAAAACATGTTTGGGAGTTTTTTGTCCCTTTAACTTCCTGGCATGCTCTTCAAATTTTAAAACTCGGTCTTTCGATTGGGGATGAGTAGAGATGTATCCACCGTATTCAGTAGAATGCTCTGACATTTTTTTATGAAGAGATACAAAGCCATTTAATACCGGCCATTTAAGTGTTTTTACGGCTTCTACAGCTTTTGTATCGGCAATATTTTCTTTTTGTTGAATCTTGGTTAGTGCCATGTTGGTACTCATCGCTTGTCCGCTAATAGTTCCAGCAATGAGCGGAGAACTATCCTTTGCGCAAATCGATGCAATTGCTCCGATGAGAGTTGTGACAAGTCCTGCTTTTAAAAAATCGCCACTATTCGATATATAGCTTATTATATGTCCCCCCTCTACGTGACCGATTTCATGAGCTAATATTGCGATTAGTTCTTCATGATTATCTATTCGAACTATCGCTCCGGAATTTATTAAAATATTCCCATCTTCAAGGGCAGCCGCATTTATGGATTGATCATCCAAAACATAAATGTTAATTTCTTGTTTAAATTTTAAGGCAGATTTTATCTTTTCGACTATTTCATTTAAGAAAGTTTCAGTTTCATCATCTATTAGAAGATAATTTTCCGATCTAAGCGAAAAGCAAAAAAATATGAAAATTAAAAATTTTGAAATATTCATTGTTTTATATCCTTCCCTTTCTCAGCCACCCATGTTTTTTACGCCTTCTTTTTATTGATGACTTTTTTGTTATATCAGAGCTATCCTCGATGCTTGCGTCTGGATTGTCCGGAACATCCAACTTCTTGAGGTCTTCAGAGTGCTCCACCAATCTGTCTTCCGTATTGTATTTTTTAATTTTCCTCTGAATTTTGCCAGATACAATTTTTCCATTTGGCATCTTTTTTTTGAATTTTTCTTGATTCATGGACTCAATGTCGTTAGATAAATCTTTCTGAAATCTCTTTGGCTGCTCAACATTTTCGAGACTTGGCGGCTCTTTCAATGATTTTGGAGAAGGTATATCATCATGAGGTAGCGGTTGAGATTTGATATTTCTATTATCGGAGATCTTGTTTTTTTCTTTAGAGGGTAAACTTTTCTTGATTTTTCTCTTCTTCTCATCTTCGCCTGAAAAAGAGTCACTTTTAAGGAATTTTATAGATTTTACATTACTCTCATTAATCAAATCTTTTTCTTCAGGGAAAATTAGGCGTTCATCAACCGTGAAAACCTCGGAGGATGTGTGCGTATTTTTGGAAATAGAGGAATTGTTGGATGAAAGAGTTTTTGAATTTTCGTTTTGAACTTGCCCTTTTTTAGTTTCGTTAACAGTGCCTTTCTTTTTTAATTGAGTATCTGGAGTTTTTGAAACTGTCACATCGATTTGTGGCAATTCTTCCGTTTTTCTCTCGGTAGTTTCAGAAGGAGTTTGATTAACGCTTTCCTTAATTTTATACTCCTTGACTATAATTTTGCAACCCATTGCAGAAAGGCTAGCGTTCCCGGAAATTTCAATAAACACCCCAAAAGAATTTTCCATTTCAGAAATCAATTTCCTTTTATAATTTAACATAAATAAATCAACACCGTTAACCACTTCAACTAGGATTGACTTCACCTCTTTTGACACTAAAAATTTCTCGATTTTTCTGATAACAGATAGGGCAATAGTTTCATTGATTAGTGTTTTTCCAGAACCCTTGCAATGTGGACACTGAATGAATGCTGCATCCACTAGACTAGTCCTCAAGCGTTGTCTCGATATCTCCATCAATCCGAATTGAGAGATTTTTCCGAATTGAATATTGGAATAGTCATTTTTCATGGCTTCGCGTAACTTTTTCTCGATTTTGATATTTGACTGATATTCGTCCATATCTATAAAATCAATTACAATTATCCCGCCTATATCACGAAGGCTTATTTGTTTGGCGATCTCGGCCGCTGCTTCAAAATTAGTCTGTAATGCAGTTTTGTTTATGTCTTTTTCGTTTCTGGATTTTCCGGAATTGACATCAATAGCGGTCAGCGCTTCGGTTGTATTAATAACAATGGAGCCGCCAGAAGGCAGCGTCACAGTTGGTTCGAGAATTTTCTCTATCTTATCTTCAATTTCGTACTTATGAAAAATAGGAATCACCTCTTCGTATAGTTCAATCTTTTTGATATGACTTGGGGCAAATGTTTTCATGAAAGTGCGAGCTTCTTTATAGGCCTCTTTACCTTGAATTATAATTTTATCCATCGTTTTTTGATAAAGATCTCGAATAGCGCGCTTGGTAATGCTGCTTTCTTCATGGACGAGGAGTGGCGCAAGAGATGGAATCGCTTTTCCTCTGATTTCCCCCCAAAGTCTACAAAGATATTCCAAATCCCTTTTTATCTCTTGTTTTGTTCGATTTTCCCCGGCCGTTCTGATTATGCAATTCATGCCATCTGGAACATCTAAACTGTTTACTATTTCTTGCAACCTCCCTTTTTCTATCACATCAATCTTTTTCGAAATAGCATTCGTTTTTCCGCGCGGGGGATTAGGCATCAAAATACAATATCTTCCGGGAAGACTTATAAAGGTAGTGAAAAAGGCGCATTTGTTTCCTCTACCTTCTTTTATTGCTTGAACGAGAAGGATTTTTCTTGAAGAGATAACATCTTGAATTCTAAATGGTTTTTTGTAGTGAGGCCTTTCTTCAAAATTTTTTGAATTGTCACATTCTTCTGATTCCTTGGTTTCAGGAATTTTTAAAATATTCTCACTAAAATAATTATAATGAATTTCGGAAAGCGGTAAAAATCCGTGTTTGATTCCCCCATAATCTATAAATGCCGCCTGTATGGAAGGTTCTATTTTAAAAATTTTTGCCAAATATATATTGCCTTTAATCGGCTTTCTGTCAGAATATTCCGTTTCAAATTTTTCTAATCTTTCATCTTCTCCAAGAATTGCAAAACGCGTTTCATCCGCGTAATGCGCATCTATTAACAACTTTCCCGCCATACTAAACGAACCTCAAAGTCAAACAAGCTAAACGATCCCAAAACAAGATCTGAAATACATAATTTTCGAGTTGCATATGCAACTCTCTTCATAGTAATTATAGGGTAACACAAAATGCTATTCCAGCGCTAAATCGTCCAAGTCCAAACATATGTGAGACAAAAGATACAGAGTTACTTTTCGTTTACAAATAACTCTGTATCCGGCATGGTCAAGTCTGGATAGGGAGTAACCTTTTATAATGCGTTCTCTGAATATTGCTTAGAGGATTTGGTAATCTATATGTAAAGGAGGAAGAGAGTGCTTATATATAAGCCTATAGCACGGTTTACGATCTATTCAGGCTTGAAAGGAGTTACTTCTATGGAAGTATATTACAAGAGTTCAAGAGGCCTCTCTTTTGTCTTGGGCTATGCGAACGTATACACATTCTTTCAAAAAAGTTGCTGAGGTAATTATTTTTTGCTAAGATCTCGAGATGGTTTCCTAAAAAGACAGATGAGATATTTGCAATGAACACTTTTGACAAAGTTAAGGGGATAATAGTTAATAGTTTGAAAGTTGACGGATCTAAGGTTATTGAAAATGCGAACTTTAGAGATGATCTTGGAATGGACAGTTTGGAACAGGCTGAACTCATAATGGAGTTTGAGAAAGAGTTTAAATGTGAAATTCCAGAGGATGCGGCGGAAAAAATCATCACGGTTAATGATGCTATTAAATATCTGGAGTCACTTGGAAAATAGCAGAGGTTAACTTGGGAAGGCGGGTTGTAGTCACTGGTATTGGAGCTGTTTCTCCGCTTGGTAGTACCCCTGTTTCGATGTGGCAAGGAATAACCACCTATAAAAGTGGCGTGAGGCTGATTGATACGTTTGATACTTCTGATATTTCCGTGAAAATTGCGGGAATGATCCCCAGAGGAGAGAATGGGTTTAATCCTGATGATTATATGCACCCATCTGAACAACGAAAGGTTGATAAGTTTATAGTTTATGCGATTTCAGCCGCTGATCAGGCTTTTAAAGATGCTGAATTCGGCGAACTTAATGGGGAACAAAAAGAAAATTTATCTGTCATCATCGGATCTGGAATTGGAGGCGTTGCCAAATTATACGATACCTCGGTAACGCTTTATACTGAAGGAGCAAGAAGAGTTAGTCCTTTTTTCATCCCATCTGTCTTAGCCAATTTGGCAGCCGGACATGTTGCAATCCGTCACGGATTGAAGGGAACTAACTATAGTATTGTCTCTGCATGCACATCCGGAACCCACAGTATCGGTGAAGCCTTTCGTTCGATAAGAGAAGGCCGTATTGATTTTGCCCTCGCAGGAGGGGCGGAATCTGCGGTCTGTATACTAGGAGTGGCTGGCTTTGCTGCCGCTAGAGCTTTATCAACGAATTATAACGATTCTCCAGAGAAAGCTTCTAGGCCATGGGATCGAGCACGTGATGGATTTGTAGTTGGAGAAGGCGCTGGCGTGTTGGCTCTTGAAACACTGGGATCTGCCAGAAAACGTGGGGCAAAAATTTATGGAGAGATTATAGGTTATGGATCTTCCTGCGATGCTTATCATATAACCGCTCCGGCAAAAGATGCTCTAGGAGCGGTGGCTTCTATGGAAAACGCATTGAAAGATGCAAATCTCTCGAAAGAGTCTATAGATTACATTAATGCACATGGAACTTCAACTCCAGCTGGGGACATAACAGAAATCCTTGCTATTAAAAAGGTTTTCGGTACGCACGCTTATTCATTAAACGTTTCTTCAACAAAATCTGCGATGGGCCATTTACTGGGAGCAGCTGGGGCTGTTGAGGCTATAATCTGCCTTCAAGCGATGGAAAATAATTTGGTTCCAGCCACGTTAAACTTAGATGATCCGGATGAGAACTGCGACCTAAATTTAACGCCACATAAACCTCAAGAGCGGGAGTTGAGTTATATCATGAGCAATTCTTTCGGATTTGGCGGAACTAACGGAACTTTAATTTTGAAAAAATATAAAGACTAACAATTAAAAACAGGCTCTAAAAGAAGTGAACAACTAGCTTTCTTTATGGGAAAGAAGTGAAACTACACAACAGGAATCATTTGATGAAAGAAGCGACTTCTTCCGCAAAATTAGTTTCGCCTTTTTCGATGCCTTCTCCCAAAACGTATTTTGTAAAATCGAATATTTTAACGTTAAATCCAGTCTCTTTATTAAAAGCGTCGAGAGCCTCGCGAATTTTTAATTTTCCATCCATCACGAATATTTGTTCAAGAAGGACGCATTCCTCGAAAAATTTCTTAACTCTACCTTCTGCCATTTTTTCAGCAATGTTTTCAGGTTTCCCAAGATCCTTAGCTTGAGCCATAATGATTTCTTTCTCTTTTTCTATTACCAATTGCGGAACGCAGTTTTGAGAGAGATAAGTTGGATTCGCAGCGGCTATGTGCATCGATATTTTCCTTCCAAATTCATCTAATTTTTCCGGACAAAAATTCTTCTCAGCTTCAAGATGGAGTAGAACTCCAATCTTTCCCATTCCTGGATTCACGGCATTATGTATATATGTGGACACAAGGCCATTTACAGCCTCACCTCTCTTTGCTCGTCTGAAAGTTAAATTTTCTCCAACTAGGGAAATTAACTGATCTATTTCCTCTTTTACTGTTTTTCCACTCGAAAATTTTTCATCTATAACATTTTCGGCTTTTAAGGCAATCTTCGCGATTTCTCCTAGCATCTTTTGAAATTTTTCATTTCTCGCAACGAAATCTGTTTCTGAGTTAATCTCGACCATCGAAGCCATCTTCTTATCTTCAGACACAGCAATTGCAATGAGCCCATCTGCAGCAGTTCTTGACGACTTTTTCACTGCGTCCATCAATCCTTTCTTTCGAAGATACTCTTCTGCAGCTTCGAGATTTCCGTTATTTTCGAGTAGAGCTCTTTTACAATCCATCATTCCAGCGCTCGTTTTGTCGCGAAGCTGCTTAACTAATAGTGCCGTAACTTCCATATTCCTAACTTCTCCTTTTCATATTTTTTAAAAAATCCACAGACACGCTACCTGCTTAACTAATATCTTCTTCCTTATTAACATCCTCTGCCTCTTCTGTTTTTTCCTCAGGCTCTGTGAAGAAAACGTCGTCAATAACTTCTTCTGAAGCACCAACATCAGCTCCGGATTTTTCCATCCCTTTTTGAAGCCCTTCAAGGGCTGCACTCGAAAAAAGTTCACAATACAAATCTATAGCTCTAGTTGCGTCATCGTTTCCAGGAATCGGATAGGTAATATCATCTGGAGAAGAGTTGGAATCAATTATGGCCACAACGGGAATACCAAGCTTTTTTGCCTCCTTAATAGAAATCGCCTCACGAATCGTGTCTATAACGATAACCAAATCTGGAATCCCCCCCATTTCCCGAATTCCTCCAAGATCAAGATCAAGCTTCTCCCTCTGCTTTTGTAGTTGAAGAATTTCTTTTTTTGTTAACCCGATTGGATTTTCGATTTTCTTCTCCAAATCAACTAGTCTTTTTATGGACTGGCTAATGGTTTTCCAGTTAGTGAGCATTCCTCCAAGCCAACGATGATTAACATAATACTGCCCACATTTTCTTGCGGATTCTTTAATCTTATCTGAAACCTGGGTTTTCGTACCAACAAACAAAAGCCTTCCATAGTTTGAAACTACATCCCTTATAATGCCTAGAGCCGTCTCTAACATTGGAACGGTTTGTTCTAAATCTATGATATGGATTCCATTTCTTTTGCCAAAAATGTATGGAGCCATTTTAGGATTCCACTTTCTGGTAACATGTCCGTAGTGGACACCGGTCTCCATCAACTGTCGCATTGAAAAATTCGTAGACACTTCTAGCTTATCCCCTTCCGATTAAAACCCGACAAATTAGGGAAATGAGAACTCTGTTGAACAAAGCATCGGAAAAACCCTTATCGGCGATTAGTAACAAAACAAAAAACATCCAGAGTCTAGCATTTGTTGATAAAGCTGTCAAAATAAAATGAGGAAATTGTACAAGTTCGTGTAGTTTGAGACAAATGCTGCAGAGTTAATTTTCTTCTAATAGCCATGCAGGAGTCATGGTTATTCATGGATGAAAATTATACTTCTTTGCTGTAGCTGAGTAAGAGGCTGCTCCTGTGGAGGATACTATCAGAGTTCAAGAGGACTCTCTTCTGTCTCAAACTATATGAACGTATACAGTTTTTATTTTTTATGGAATTTTTATCCCAATTAGAGGTAGAATCTCCCCGTAATCTCAACTGACAAAGAGTTCATGATGAATATTGGCTTTTCAGAATTGGTCGATTTAGAGAGTAAAAATGTCCTCGTAATTGTTGCAAACGATACCGGAAGCAATTTTGTCAAAACTAAATTGAAGTCGATTTTAAAGCTGGACGAGGTAGCGTTGGAAAATATTTTAGAGGGGTGCTTTGATCTATCTTACGCAAAAATTCGTAATTTTAATGTCATATTAAATGGGAAAATTAGAGAAATTTTAATAGTTGGAGCCGGAAAAAAAGATTTATCCTCAAGGGCAAGTATTGAAAAGTTAGGAGGATATATTTTCAGCAACATAAAATCGGAAAATGCAAATCTTTGTATTTCAAATTGCTTGGAGTTAACTGGTCTTGAATTGACAGCAGCATATCTCGCTTCTGGGATACTTTTAAAAAATTGGACTTTTGATAAACATAAAACCTCTAAGACTTCTCCGAAGGTCTTATCCGTAGAATGCGAAACGAATTGCGTTAACAGTAATAAAAATATTTTTGGACACATGGAAGCTATTCAAGAAGGAGTTTTTCTTACGAGAGAACTTGTTTCGGAACCCGCGAATATAATGGATCCTGATCGCTTGCTTGAGGAAGCGAAAAACCTTAAGGCTTTAGGAGTAAAGGTAGATTTTTTAAGTAAAAGAGATATGGAGAAAATAGGGATGAATGCCTTCCTCGGAGTAGCGAAAGGTAGTGATAATCCGGCATATCTCGTTACGATGGAATACAAATCGGATAAGACAAAAGACGCTATTGCACTGGTTGGAAAGGGGCTGACTTTTGATTCCGGCGGGCTTTGCCTCAAACCGTCAAAAGGTATGGCAGACATGAAGGGGGATATGGCCGGAGCCGCTGTTGTTATCGGAGTATTGAAATCACTTGCTCTTCAAAAAGCCAACGTAAACGTTGTTGGGGTTATTGGGATTGTTGAAAATATGATTTCTGGAAAAGCTCAAAAACCAGGTGATATTGTTGTTGCCATGTCTGGTAAGACCATAGAGGTTGACAATACTGATGCCGAAGGTAGATTGGTTTTAGCTGATGCTTTGTGGTATACAAAGGAAAAATATAATCCGAAAATCGTCATTGATTTTGCGACATTGACCGGGGCAATTCAGGTTGCACTTGGTCACGAATTCGCTGGAATTTTTTCAAATTCAGATAAGCTTTTTCAAGAATTAGAGAAAGCCGGAAACTGTGTCGGGGAAAAACTTTGGAGATTACCACTTCATCCATCATACGAAGAGGATATAAAATCAGAGGTGGCGGATATAAGAAATGTTGGAAGCGGTCGTGGAGCGGGTAGTATAACGGCAGCGTTGTTTTTGAAACATTTCATAGATCCCAATGTTGAGTGGGCTCATATAGATATAGCCGCAACTGAATGGGATACTAAGGCTAGAGCTCTTTCTCAAAAAGGGGCGACGGGCTTTGGCGTGAGATTGCTGGACGAATTTGTTGCTCAACATTGTTTAAGTTGTTGAATAGGAGCAGAGAATGAAATTTATAGTAAATCAGAAAATATTGGAAAAAGCGTTAGCTCACGCGAATTTAGTAATAGAGAAAAAACAAGCTATTCCAATTTTGGGCTATATATTGCTTGAGGCATCTGTTGATAAAGGATTGGTAATAACTTCAACCAACATGGATATGACAATCGTTGACTCTCTAAAATGCAACGTAATTTCTTCCGGCAAATACTGTCTTCCGGCTGGACTGCTGTATGATATAACAAGAAAGATGAAACCCGGAATTGACATCACGTTTGAATATTTAAGTGAAAACAATTCAGTCCAAATGGCGAGCGATCGAGCTTCTTTTTCGATTCACTATATGGAAAGTGATGGCTTCCCCCCCATCGCTGAAGCCGGATATAAAATTTCCTTTCTTATGGATGCTAAAATTTTAAAAGAAGCTATCGATATTGCAAAGGTTGCAATGTTGCAAGACGGATCTAGATTTCATCTAAATGGTATTCATATTCATTATGAAAATGATTTTGGAAGTAGCAAAATACGTTTTGTTGCAACGGATCTTTTTCGAATTTCTTGCGTGAGCACACATGCCCCGAGTGAAGTTCAGGCCATGGATCCAATTATCATTTCAAAAAGGACAGTTACAGAAGTTCTTAAGCTAATCGAAGGAAGTGAGGAAAAAACGAAAATTTCGGTTTCAGAAAATCGCATATCTTTTAGTTTGAGCTCATCGGACGATATAAAGACCGAGTTTAGCTCAAGGTTGATTAATGGTACATTTCCAGAATATAGAACAGCTCTCGATGTTTCAAACGATAAGGTACTAATTGCCAATACATCAGATTTTATCGAAGCATTGGATAGAGTCAGTACCGTTGTTGTTGATTCGACAAGCCCTATTAAATTAGCCCTAACAAAAGACAAGTTGGTTTTAAGCGGTATAAGTCCTGAACTTGGAAGTGCTACAGAAGAAATTGAAATTACGTTTAGTGCACTCGAGCCTCTTGAAATTTGTTTTAATAGTAAATACTTGCTTGAAGTTTTAAAAGAGATCGAGACTCCACAGGTAAAGTTACTATTAGCGGAGAGTAATTCGTCAACGATAATAGAGCCAGTTGATTCAGAATCCTTACGCGAAATTAATATGATTTTCGCGGTTATGCCTATAGAAATTGTCAAAAGCTAATGATGGCGAAACAAGAAGGTTAAGCATTGAGCCTATTGAAAACAAAGTCATTTTTTTGTTGAGGAAGGAGGGGAGAGATTGATGCCTTACTCAGCGACAGTAAAAGGTATAACTCTGAGTCCTGCATAGCCCGCTTGGATAGAGAGTAAACCATACTCCAATGATTTGTGTATTTCTTTCTCTTCATCCTTTCCTGTTAAAGCTTGAACCACTCGGCCAGCCTCAAACATAAATTGTTCCACGTGGAACATTTATGTTTGGCGAACCTGAAAAACTCCCTTTAAAAATCAAGCAGAATCTATGCAGGCCTACTATAATTAAACTACTTCCTATATGTCTTTTAAAAAACTCCTCTGAATTAACGTTTTATTAAGCTTTTTGTGATACCCTATATATTCCATCCCTAGCCCCCACCCACCACTGGGGGACCTCCGGTCGGGTCCGGCCGCAACACCTGAGTTGTTCTCTCGTTTTGCAAGCACAAGCT
>JAIRYO010000060.1 GCA_031267725.1 Holosporales bacterium
TAAAGGATAACACACCTGAGAGAAAGATTGAAGTTACGAAAACTCCGGAAACTATTAATAAAATTTTATCTTCGTCTCCACTTTTGATATGGGAAGAAGCCAAAGGGCAAACGCGACTATATTTGAAAACTAAATACGAAGATCAGGACGCAATAAGAAATACAGCCAAATCTATTTTTGGAGAAAATTACCGTGGAGTATATGTTGACTATGACAAGGATCCGGGACGATGGTACATCATCAAACCTGAAACAGAATATGACTTGACTCCATTTTCTCCTTGGATTAAATAGGTTGGATCGGATGATATAATCTAGAGATGAAATGGCCGCCTGGGAGAGGATCAGGCGGGTGTTTCTGGGCTGCCGAAGCGGGGCCATTACCCCACCTCGGACTTACGCCCCCAGTAAGGAATTACGCTTCGAGGATGATGCGGATCAGTTCCGCGATGGCTAGTAGAAGCTGTAGAATAGCGACTACTAGCTTAATTTTTTCCTCCACACTATCACCCCCCTTTCGGGGGCTGTACCCCAGGCAGCTACCCAATATTTTGGGTTCCTCTCCTACCTAGAATTTTAGCATTTGCATACTACTAGAACGGTTAAGTTATTCAAATTTATTAAATTATTTATATAAATAATAAATTATATAGAACAACATAGATTTGGTTGTGTCGCTCTTGCTTATGTTTTTCTCTCTTAAAGATTAAATTATTTAAATATATAAATAATTATTTTAAAAGTGAGCGTGTCCTTTATTTTTAACTCCAAACAGTTCGCCCGATGTTCCAGGTGTCCCTTCTGGCTAAAATTTTAACAGAAGAGAATCAATTGTTATATCTATGATAACTTATGTTGTATTAATATTTAAAGCGAGGTTCCAAACGCTGTAAAAGGATTGCCGTGTGCGGTTTATGTATTAAGTAACATATATTATACTTATGTTATCTTATGTTATATTCATAGATATTCGAAGGAAGGAGCAGCGGGCATCAATGTTTTCTTGAAAAACGTCTGTATACTGTATCGTCATTGCGCTTATCTATGACATCTATTGATACTGTGTCGCCTTGTATGCCATAGATAAGGCGATATTCACCCACATCTTTACGACGGAAACCCGGATATCCCTTTAGCTCTTGCGTATCCTGTGGGTATGGATCATCCATAAGCATAAAAACTGCTTTGACTATTTGCTTGAATTGCTTGCCCTGCAATGCAAACAAAAAATCGTCGGCGTCTGGGGATATCGAAAGCTTGTAACTCATTCTTAATCAATATGTTTCTGAATTTTGTTCAGAAGATCTGCTCCGCTAATGTACCCTCCCTGCGCACGCGAAGATACCGCCCTTTCTCCCCAGAAGCAATCCTCTAGCACTTGATAATGCTCGTACTCTTCATAAGACATGATCACGGCTACTGGGCTTCCGGATTTCTCAATCGTAATTGGCTCTTTAGCTACTTGTAGTAAAACTTTTCCAAACTTATTCTTTGTCTCAGTTGCGGTAATAATTGACAATGTGCACCTCCAGGCATTCTGTTTTTAGCTATTTTAGCTAATATAGAGAGAGTTGTCCATGAGATGGTAATCCAATTTCCTGTCGGCTGTTATCTGAATATAAGATTCGCTGATGGAGCTCGGTGCCGATCGGAGATCGACGACGCATCTTTCTGACCCCAGAAGCGTAGCGTAGGGGGACGCGGGGAGGTGAGGCCGAGAGACCGAGGGAGGGCGCGTGGTCCTACCTGTTTTTGGTGCGCCCAGCATGGGCGATAATCGGGCCAATTAGACGGAATATATTCGGATGGATTAGGCGAGTTTTTTTGTTTTTTTTCTTTTCTCTTTTCTTTTCTTTTCTCTTTTCTAGGAGTCGTGAAGTATTGATATGACTGATTAAAATTTTTATTAGTCGGACGGATTAGTAACGATAGTCGGACGGATTAGACGAAACTCAGGGGGATTAGTCGGACGGATTAGATGAAATTTAGTCGGACAAGTTGACATTTAGTTCGAATAATGATATTTTCAGATAAACTATTATGGAGGCTAGTTTCGTGCCCAAAAAAATGAACCAAATTGTCAAAGAGTCAAATGCTCTGGCGCGGGCACGAGTAATGCCGGTGTCCTCTACCGTTTGGACTGAACGCATTATTGCGGCTATAGCAGCCAAAAATCGCATTGATGATTTGACATTCAAAGAGCATTTGATTGACATTGAGAACTTGTTCCCATCGGCAACAGAGAACCTTTCAGCTTCGCAATACAGCGAACTAAAAAAAGCTGTAGAACATTTAACACGCTCTTACTTTCAAATTCGTAAAAGCAATGGAGATTTTATGAATTATCCAATTTTTTCAAAAATTGGAATTAAAGACAATTATATTATTGGAAAGTTTAATTCTGACTTAGCAGAACACTACCTCGAACTAAAAAAACAGTTTGCTATTCGTGTATTGCCGGAATTTCAGGTTTTGAGCGGAACATACAGTCAACAACTATTCCGGTATCTTAATTCATGGAAAGATAGAATCGAAACAACAATTCCTCTTTCTGAATTGCATGAAACACTTGTCGTTCCAGCTTCTTTTCGTAAAGATTTCAAGGCGTTTCGTATACGAGTCCTCGAAACAGCGCACAAAGAAATCACCGAGAAGACGAGCTTACACTACGAGTGGGAGCCTGTTAAAAAAGGCCTGCGGAAGATCATCGCCGTGCGGTTCATTTTCGACATCGCCCGATCTACCGCAGCTGAAGCGGAGAGACAGGCGACACAGGAAAAGGAAAACGCGCTCAAAACCACCGGCGAGCTTCAGCGCCTTAGCAACCAATGCTGGGAGCGTCTCCAGCGACTGAAAAAAGAGTGCACACCAAAGAAGAGTC
>JAIRYO010000023.1 GCA_031267725.1 Holosporales bacterium
ATGCTTAAATGATTTTTGTATTTTTTTTATAATGCTTTAGACAGGATATATAAAGCAATCTCTTCACCTTTTGTATACATATTACCAACCCCTCTAAGTAATATTCAGAGATTGCTATATATCATGCTTAAAGCATTACAAAAAGAAATACAAAAATCATTGGGGCATGGTTTACGGTCTATCCAGGGGGAGCCAGGCAGAAGTCTGTTATGTTTGAGGTTGGACGGATGGTTCAAGCTTTTAAACAATTGTTCCACGTGGAACATTTATGTTTTTTGAAAAGGGGCACTTGTTTTTGAGTGACGAGCAGCATAAGGATCGTGACTTAATTTGTTGTGGAGATCTAACCCTTGCATTATAAGTAGTGTATCTTGCCGCAGTTGGTTTGTTATACAAGTGGTGAAGCTAGTAACTTCTTTTAAAGTGTTTATAGCGGTCGTGTGACAGTTTTTTTGCTACATCTAACTTAAGTAGACTCTCTTTGTTTTCAAAGTAGTATTCGAAAAGAGATGTTAATTTTTTTTTAAAGTCGTCTATTAAGTCCTCTGAAATTTCTATTTCAGTTATTGAGATAGGCTCGTTTCCGAGATTTGACATGTTCCAAATTTGTATCTTTTTGATCGGTTTGTTGTGTTCTTTAAATCCTCCATTTTTTGCAATCAAACAAATAGGCATTATAGATGTGTAACCGGATGTTATCTCTTTTGCGGAAAACGATTTTGTTTGGTAACTTACCAAAGTTAGGTGGCCTTTTATCTCTTTAAGCCTGTCACAATATCCGTTTATTACTATTTGGGATTCTTGGAGTTCGGCCTCTCCAAAAAAAATATTTTCGAAATTATTACATGCATCATTCTCATCCAGCCAATTTAAAATATTTAAGCATTTCTGATAACCAAAAAAATTTGTTTCTTTCAGTTCACTTAACAGTATATTCAATTTGGATCTATTCTTGGAATACCATTCTATGACACACTTAAACATAAAAGATAAGTTCTTTTTCGATTGATTAGTTTCGGTTGCCTTCAGTTGTAATATCTCTTTTGCATAAAATGCGTATGAATCTTTTAACAATAGCTCAATATCTTTGGCTTTTATCTTATTCGGCTTTTTGAACACGGCACTGCTTATATAAATATCTTCATGTGATAATTGTAAAAACGAAGGAGTTTTCATAGGAGGGATGTTTTCAATTTCTATATGTTCTTTTTTGCATATTGCCTCGAATTTTGCGAGAATAGAGCTTTTTTTCAACGTCTGTCCGTTTGAACTCTTAGATCTTAGCATGTATATTCTCGGATACGTTGAAAGTATGCGATAAAACAAGGAATCAACATATCCGAAGTTGGAATCAATATTTAGCCTTTGACGTAGCAGACTGTGAAGCCAGTAATCTCCTCTTTCTTTTGGCCTCCAGTGAACTTCATTAAGTTCTGTTAAAATCACAATATCTGAATTCGGAAAATCTGAAATGCCTAATCCAAAAATTGAAACCATTTTCGGCTCTTTCTTTATTTCCACGAAAGAAGAAAGTTCTTTTGCTATCCTTTTCAAATTTGCATCATTCCCCATCTCCTGAAAAGCAGATCTTATATCTGAAATGAACTTTTCCGAGATATCGTTATTTTCCTTTGTGTATGATACATAATCAATTTTCTCAAATCCAAGTCTTATGGATAGATAATAAGAAAATGTTTCGTTTGGAGAAATTATAGATATTTTTTTCAAAAGGTTGGACTTCATGATGTCTATGATCGAGTCAATTTCAGTAAATATATTTTCCTCTTCAATCATCGAAACCTTCTTGTTGATACTTTGTCTGAAATTAGAAAAGGTATATTTTTCAGGCTTCTCTTTTTTTGCCCCCCCCTTTTTAACTTCAATTTTTCTCGAGTTATTTGTCCAATATTCAGTTATAACCGAAAGAAGCTTCGTACGTTTTTCCCAACGCGCTGGAAAAAACTTATGGAACTCCGCATTAAATTCCGAGAAATCAAATTTAACGAATTCAAGCTCATCGATGATGCTTGCAAGATCTTTTGCTAACTTTACACATCGGATCAGGTCCGGCTCATTGCAATGAACGTTAATAAGTTTCGCTAAAATTACGATACGCTGCAGATCCGAAATAACGTTACTTAAAGGCATTCAATATTGATAATGGGGCCTGATTTTCGAATAGTATTTTATAAATCTCTTCACAAATTGGAAGTTTAATTGCGTTTTTCCGAGCTAATTTGATTACTTGAGCTATTGTGTCACATCCCTCACATGTAGATTTATTCTTTTTCAATATATCGTCGAGCAGTTCCCCATTTGCAATTTTTGATCCAAGAGAAGCGTTTCTTGAAGTAAGACCAGTTGCCGTTAAAATAAGATCGCCAAGTCCGCACAATCTATAAAATGTTGTTTCGTTTGCCCCCAACTTTACTCCCAAATCTTTCATCTCGAAGAGGGCAAATGTAAGAAAAGCCGCATGAGCGTTTTGCCCTAAATTCAATCCATCTATAATTCCAGAGCCTATGGCAATTATATTTTTGATGGCTCCACATATTTGTATTCCAATGACGTCATTGAATGGACAAAGCTTAAATGTCGGCGTTGTAAGATCTGCAGCAAAAAATACCGCAACATTAAAATTTTTGCTTGCAATATCCGCAGCAGCTACCTTTCCTTCCGCCAGCTCTATTGCAAAATTTGGACCTGAAAGATATCCAATTTTCGATTGGGTAATTTCTTTTTCAAACATATCATACAAAAACGATGCATCCGGTAATAACCCTTTTGAACAAATTATTACGTTTGTTCCGTTCATGTTAATTTTTAATTCTTCAAATATTTCTATGGTAGGCTTTATCGGAAATGCCCAAAAAAGATAATCAAACTGATTTGCAGTCAGGTTTTTAGTTATATCCAAGTGTATATCACATGGTATTTGAACTTTTTCTATAAAATCGTTAGCCTTGTTCTCTTTCATGCTATTCAGATGATCTTCAAAATAAGAAAAGAGAGTAACATTAAAAGTACGGGCATACACGATTGCAAGAGCTGTTCCAAACGCTCCGGCTCCCAAAATACCGATAGATTTTCGACACTTATCCACTACTACGCGCTTCTCAAAACAAATTCGTATGGCTATATCAACAAAAAAGTCGCATCCGCCCAAATCTCCTCGACTATACTAATATAATTTCTCTTTTTCCAAAACTGAAAAATGTTTCAAATCGCTTCAAGTTAGAATTTCAGAATTAATCTATTTACGATTTTAAAATTTTTTCTTTTCTGAATTTTAAAATGTTCCACGTGGAACAATTTATGTTTGCAGCGGGCCGAGTAGGTTTACATAGTTTGAGACAAAAGATGTGGAAATACTTTTCGCCATGACGCCTGCCTGGCCCAGCCTGAATAGGCAGTAAACCATGCTTAAATGATTTATGTATTTCTTTTTATAATGCTTTAAGCATGATATATAGCAATCTCTGAATATTACTTAGAGGGATTGATAATCATATATAAAACGGTGAAGAGATTGCTTGTATATATCTTGTCTAAAGCATTATAAAAAAAATACAAAAATCATTTAAGCATGGTTTACGGTCTATTCAGGCTGGGCCGCCGAACTCACGGTTATTATACTCAAATTAGTTGAAAGGAGGCTTGGATGGCTTCGTCTAAAGAAGCATAATTGTGCAAAACCTCTCTCACTTTTCTCTTAAGCCAACTCCAGAATTGTTCAATCGGATTGAGATCTGGGGAATATGCTGGAAGGAATAAAACT
>JAIRYO010000029.1 GCA_031267725.1 Holosporales bacterium
CTCAATCCGATTGAACAATTCTGGAGTTGGCTTAAGAGAAAACTGAGAGAGATTTTGCACAATTATGCTTCTTTAGACGAAGCCATCCAAGCCTCCTTTCAACTAATTTGAGTATATATTAATGCTTGAATAAGGCGGCCGGACTCAAACATAAAATGTTCCACGTGGAACATTTTATGTTTGATGTCAGTTGGCTTACTCAGCTATAACAAAATGTAGAGTAATCTATAAATCCTAAATGCCCCCTAAATGAGTCGTAAACCATGTTAAATGATTTGAGCACTTCACTTCTACAAAGCTTTATGGGGATGTGTATAGCAAGCAACATTCCAAAAACGGCTGAGTAAGCTCTTAAGCCTCTTGCTATACTTTTGTATGAAGCTAAGGTATATGAAACTAAGGTTAGTTATAATCTTAAAGAAAATTGCGTGAGTATTAACATTATGTCTTTAAAAATTTTTCCAAAATAAACGGATAATTAACTTTTTATATTTAGAATGTAAAGAAGGAATATATTCTACTTTGATGAAAACGCCATGAATATATCGCAAAAAATATCAAACAGGCTTGAGCTTATTAGAAAAGTGGAGTTGTGTCCTGCAATATTGAATTTGTATGTTGATAGATACTGTTTTAAGTTTTTGTTTAACGACATTTTTTCCGGAATAAAAATGTTCATGTTTTTATTTCCAATTGCATTTTCGCTTTCTTTTTTTTGCGGCAATTCTCCGGTTCAAGGAATAATTTCGTGCGCAATTGCCGCCTTAATTGGGGCAATATTAGGTGGATCAAAATACCAAATAACTTCAATTGCGCTTCCTATCTGCGTTACAACTTTTGAAATAGTAGCGAAATATCAGTACAAAGGTCTTTTTTATACTTCGCTGTTCGTAGCAACTATATTGATACTTTTTGGTCTTCTGAAAATCAGTAAAGTTTTAAAACACATCTCATATTCTTTTATTTCCGCACTTTCTGTTTATGTTATTTTTTCGATAATAATAAATCAGGCCCAATACATTCTTGGAATTAACTCGATTCAATCTTCGCAAGGGCTTCTTGAAAATTGTGTACTCTTTTTGGATGGTATAGAAAAAATAAACCTTAGCGGAATAATCGCTGCCACTGTTTTTATCGTTCCAATTATGTTATTAAAAACTTTTTTAAAGGGGTTTTTCGGTTTTTTTATATATTTGGTAATTGGCTGTGCGCTTGCATACATATCGGATATCGGAATTATTTCTGGACTTTTTGAACTAAAAACAATAGGAAAAGAGATAATAACCAGTCAATTCGTTGATAATATCACGATGCTGTCAAGCACCATTCCATCACAAATTTTTTTCACAAACGTCATGAGCTACGCCTTTGTAATAGCAATAGTTATCGCTTGTGAGGCATGTTTTTGCACTAACGTTTCTTCAAGTATAACTGGAGATTTTCGACTTCAAAATAACATGGAATTGATATCAACCGGAATTTCCAATTTTGCTTCAATTATATGTGGAGGACTTTTTGTTTCGCCAAACATCAACCTTTCAACAAAGAATATTGCAGAGAAATCAAAAACTACTATTCCTGCCCTAGTTATTTTTGTTCTTTCCGCATTGTTTGTATATTACAGTGTTAAGATATTGAGATTTGTTCCGATAAACTGTGTTTCTGGTATACTGCTTGTCTATGCCTTCTCCGAATTATTTCATAAAAAAATATTTCGATATCTCAATTTAAGAAAAAATGAAAGTTGCATATTTTGGTTAACACTGATATCCGCACTATATTTCGGATTCATCCATGCAACAATATTGGGGTTTATGATCTCTTGTATCTTTTTTGCAAAAAGAATGGTTAAGGTAAAAGACGCCACTGTTCATACGACAAAAAACCATGATACTGGGGCGATTGAATTCATGACAAATAAAAATGGATTTCTAAACTCAATGGGGATTCCGGAGTATATCCTTGATAAAATCGAAGTTATTCAAATTTCAAATGTTTTATTGTTGAACGTTGCAAAAGTAGTTGAGGAGGCTTTGGCCGCACGAGGAAACTTTCCAAGCGTGCTTATTGTGTATCTCAATAATGTTCCATACCTTGATGGAGAGGCTTTGTCATCCCTTAAGCAACTCGCAAAAAGTGCGATACTTAAAAATTCTATCGTCATGCTTTCAGGAACCAATGGAATGTTGCTCGACATAATTCAGCAAAAAGCAGAAAAGGAAAAAAATGCAAACGCGTTTGGATACGTTGTTCCAGATTTTAGAGAGGCTATTAATCAAACGGTGAGAAGACTAAAAAATGACAAACTAAACAGATATTCAATCTTCGGAGAGGCTAGGGATTAATCTATCATCCGGCCTGCTTCAAACATAAAATGTTCCACGTGGAACATTTGTTTGAAGGCTTGAACTATCTGGCCAGACTTAAACATAACATGACTCCTGCATGACCCAGTTTGAATAGGCAGTAAAGCATGTTAAATGATTTTTATAATACTTTGAGACAAAATATATATAAGCAATCTCTTTCCCTTTTCCTATTAAATCTTGAACAAAGCGGCCGGATTCAAACATAACATGACTCCGGCAGCTCAGCCTGAATAGGCAGTAAACCATGCTTCAATGATTTGAGATAGGATATATCACTTTCTTCACCCTTTCCTATTAAAGCTTGAACAAAGCGGCCGGCCGCAAACATAGATCTTCAACGAATGCTTAAAACCTTAGGCCACTCGGCCAGCCTCAAACATAACATGACTCAGGCGGCCCAGCCTGAATAGACCGTAAACCATGCCCCAATGATTTTTGTATTTCTTTTTATAATGCTTTAAGCATGATATATAGCAATCTCTGTATATTAACTCAAATTAGTTGAAAGGAGGTCTGAATAGCTTCGTCTAAAGAAGTATAATTGTGCAAAATCTCTCTCAGTTTTCTCTTAAGCCAACTCCAGAATTGTTCAATCGGATTGAGATCTGGGGAATATGCTGGAAGGAATAAAACTATACATCCAGCATCCTTTGCCA
>JAIRYO010000058.1 GCA_031267725.1 Holosporales bacterium
AGAGATTGCTTATATATATCTTGTCTAAAGCATTATAAAAAAAATATAAAAATCATTTAAGCATGGTTTACGGTCTATTCAGACTTGGCCGCCGAATTCATGTTATGTTTGAGGCTGGCTGGTTCAAGCTTTTAAGCGATTGTTCCACGTGGAACATTTACGTTTGAGGCTGGGCCATGTGGGAGTCAAAGTTATTAATAGATGAAAAGTAATTCGAGTCTTTTGTCTTTGGCTATATGAATGTGTATATCCTGACGTCTATAATTGAAAAATTTGCTTTGAGATTATATAATGAGATCACTGGTTTATCTGACTCATTCAATGAATTTTTGTTGTCGATTTTTCTTTTTAATTTTTGCTTTCACTTCGAATCTAATCGCTGACGTTAAAAAAAAGGCCGCGATCGTTATTGATTACACAAACGGGAATAAAGTTCTTTTCGCCAATAACCCCGACGATAAGAGGTACCCTGCGTCAATCACAAAGGTTATGACCATTTACCTTCTTTTCGAAGCAATAAAAAATAAAAAAATAACTTTTACCACCAAATTTAAAGTCTCTAAATTAGCGGCAAAACAAGTTTCTTCTAAATTAGGAATAAAGCCAGGAGAAAAAATATCGGTTATGAACATAATTAAGGCACTCATAGTGAAATCTGCAAACGATGTAGCGGTTGTCGCAGCTGAAGGGCTGTCTGGAAGTATTAAGAAATTTTGCAAAACAATGAATAGAAAAAGCAAACAACTCGGAATGAAAAATACTCATTTTGAAAATCCATCTGGAATTCCTAATACGAAACAGGTAAGCAGTCCTAGAGATCTCGCAAAACTTGGTATAGCAATTTTTAGAGATTTCCCCCAACATTGGCATTTGTTTTCAACAAAAAAGTTCAAATATAATGGAAAAACATACAATACTCACTGTAAGATGCTTCATTGGTGTCGTGGGGTTGATGGAGGGAAGACGGGATATATCACAGCATCCGGATTCAATATTCTCGTTACAGCAAAAAAAGAAAGAGACGGAAAACAAAAAAGAGTTTTCGCTGTGGTTATGGGCGAGAGCTCCAGCAAGGAGCGAGATCTTTACGCAGCTAAACTTATCAACACCCATTTGAACCGAAACACTGTATTTCCAAAATCGACAAAAGTCAATAAAGCAAAGGAAAGTTTACTCGAACAAATAGATGAATTAAAAATATCAGATCAAATCGTATTTGAAGAAGAAGAAATACCAATTTCAAGCACTGAACAAAGGAAAAGTATCGAAGCGCTTCTTAATAAACTTTATGAAAACGATGAGGAAAGCATTTTTGAGGAAGAGGAGATACCGGTTGCTTCTACAAAATCTCGCAAAGCTTCTAATAAAAAGAAATGATAAATTAAAAATTGAATTTTTCATATTTTAGTAATTACACTTGTATATATCTTTTTCAAATTTGGAGGCCCAAATGAATTTTCGTAGTTTTATTTTTTCCATGATTTTTCCGGTTTTTAACTTATTGGCAGCCGATAATTTACCGGAAAGATGCTCAGATAAAAGGGGGGGGGTAGCTTTGTCCCCTTATATCACATCGCAATACCGTGGAGAATCTTTTGCAAATGCCTCAGAAGTATTCAATAATTTTTGTCAATTTTTTTGTGGCCCAATGTATTCTGGAAAGACATCTAAATTGATAAAAAACTATCTCTTTTTAAAAAGAATCGATTACGTAACTATAATCATCACAGTCGCAAACGATAAAAAAAGTGGAGTGAAAATGGTGGCTTCGAGAGATCTTAATTTGCCATTGCAGATTTTGAATGCGGAAGTAGAATTCGATAGATCAACTAATATGCTTGAGGTGCTAAATTCTTTTCTTAATAAATATGAAAGCAAGGTTGCTTTTCTTATTGATGAAGCCCAATTTCTTACTGAAAAGCAAGCTGAAGATGTGTGTCATGCAGCAAAAAATCTTAATTTTTCCATTAACCTTTTTGGTTTGGACTATGATTTTAGAAGAATTGTTTTTGAAGGAACGAAAGTTTTCCTCGATTCGGGGATTTTCAAAAAGCAACAGATGTATTCAACATGCGATAGATGTGGGGGGAAAGCGGTTTATACAATGAGAATTGACCAAGAAGGGAAAGGGGTATTTGAAGGAGAAGTAAAGCAAATTGGTGACAATTATAAAGCTGTGTGTGATGAGTGTTTTTCATATTTTTATACATTGTCAATTTAACTAACCTGAGTTTCATATAAGAGCACCATTTGTTTGCTTAACCTGTTGTATTTCACAACTCCTAACCATATCCACTTCCAGGATACTAGTCAAGAGCCACCATTGAGGGCATGGTTTACTGTCTATTCAGGTTATGCCATGCGGGATTCATGGCTATTCATAGATAACTCTAACTCTAGCTTAAGCCACTCGGCCAGCCGCAAACATAGATGTTCCACGTGAAACATCGGCAATTGGTTCACTTATCGTATATCAAAACTAACATTAAATTTTGTTTACGCTACTTAATTGCCTTTATGATATCCTCGATGCATTCCGGGTTTGAGATAGTTGTTAAATCTTCAAAATTCTGAATATCTTTTGCAGCTATTTTGCGCAATATTCTCCGCATAATCTTTCCGGATCTCGTTTTTGGAAGATCGTTAACAATCAGGATAACGTCTGGCTTTGTAATTGGGCTTATGATTGTGCGTACCCTGTTTGAAATGAGCTCCTTTACCTCTTTGCGTTGTTCATCCGTTACATTCTTTTTCAAAACAACAAAGGCATATATCCCTTCGCCTTTCAATTTATGTGGGAAACCGACAACAGAAACCTCTGCAACGGCATCTGATCCAGCAATAACTTCTTCGATTTCGATTGGGCTTATTCTGTGGCCTGAGACATTTAAAACATCATCTCCTCTTCCTGTCACCCAAAAGTTTCCATCAAAATCAAAATAGGCCTCATCTCCAGTATAGTATATGTCCTCTTTCGATTGAGAATAATAGGTTTTTCTCATAGCGTCTTCGTCTCCAAATATCTTTATGAGCATTCCTGGAAGAGAATGTTTTATAAACATTGAGCCAACCGTTTCTGGAGTTGTTATCCTGTTGTCAGCCTCATCCTTCAAAATCAGTTCACATGTAAAAAACTGTCGTCCTATGTGTCCATATGTTCTCATGTCTTTAAGACAACTTAAGGGGGCTGTTGGTACCCCTCCAAGCTCCGTTTGCCCCCACATATTAACAATTGGACATCTACCTTTTCCTACCTCGTTAAAATACCAATGCCACGCATCTTTGTTTAAAATTTCGCCAAAAACGCCTAGATATTTTAGGGAGTCTCTGGAAGTCTTCGCAAGAGTTTCTTTCGAATTTTTCATCATAGCTCGAAGAGCGGTTGGGGCTGTATTAAAGGAGGTGACTTTGTGTTTATCGATTATTTCCCAGAAAATTGAATTTCTAGGGTGGGTGGGAATTCCTTCAAAAAAGACTGAAGTTACCCCATTGCATAAGGCGGAATACAATGCATAAGCATGCCCTCCCATCCATCCAATATCGCCAGAACCCCAAAAAATTTCATCACCAAATTGATTAAAAAAATATTTCCCTGTTATTCCTGAAAACAATAAAAACCCTCCTGTCCCCATTGTAATTCCTTTTGGTTTTCCAGCGGAACCGGAAGTATAGAGAATAAATAATTCAGAACCTGAATCAGTGTCAGCTATTTCGCATTCAACAGGCACATCCGCAGATTCCTTATAGTAATCGAAATCAAGAGAGTCGTCCCAGTCAGTTTCAATGTGTTGCCGCTTAACTATCAACGATCGTATCTCTCTCCCACAAATTTTCCTTGCTTCATCGATATTTTTTTTCAAAGGAATTATCTTTTCACCTCTTAAATTTCCATCACAAGTTATTATGAAACTCGAGTTGCAGTCATTCATCCTAAGAGCAACAGCACTTGGTGAAAATCCTGCAAAGACGGCGGTATATGGAATTCCCAATCTAGCACATGCCAAACAAGAATAAACGCCCTCAGGAACCATCGGCATATAGATGGTAGCGTAATCCTTTCTCGTTAACTTGAGTTTTTTTAAGGTATTAGCAAATCTACAGACTTCTTCTTGTAACCTCTTAAAGGTAATATACTCATATTTGTCGATATCTCCGCCTTGCCAAATTATTGCGATCTTATCGGGGGTTTCTTCTGCATGACGGTCTACGCAATTATAGCATGCATTAATTTTTCCATCTGGGAACCATTTTGTAGAACCGTATTTTCCACTTTCCAAAATAATCTCAGGTTTTTTTTTCCAGGAAAGCCTATCAATTTGCGCTCTCCAATACTCTTCTGGATTCTTTATAGAGAAATCATAAATTTCTTTATAAATATCTTCGTTTCTCCAAGCGTATTTGTGCTTTAAAAATTCTTCATCGATCATTATAAATCTATTCCATAAAAAAGGAAAATACTCGCCAGTGTTGCGCTTAAGCCAATTGCCAAAAATCCCGCAATAAAAGCCTTTCCAGCGAGTTTAGCTATACATTTTTGCCCTGGCGCCAAAGCGGATAATCCCCCAACAGTTATTCCGATGCAAGCAAAATTACCAAAATTGTTTATTGCATATATAGTTTTTATCACGCTATCAGCAGAAATATTAGCTTTCGCCAGATCAAAAAACGCAATCGTTTCATTTAAAGCCATTTTTGTTCCTAGGATTTGAGAAACAGAGGTTAAATCTTGATTCTCGATTCCTATAAACCAAGCAAATGGATACATAAACAAGCCAAAAATTCGCTGAAGCGTAATTGGCGCCTCTCCCCAACTTGGAAGAAACTCACAAAGATGATTCAGAAGCGCTATAAGTGCAACCATTCCTATAAGTGATCCAACAATGCACCACCAAACGAAAAAACCGTCTGATAATCCCTTTGACATAGCTTCCATAAAGCTTCCGTATGGTAATCGCACATCTTCTTTATCAATCGACAACTCAATATCGTTTTGATTCGCCGGCATCATTATGATTGAGATAATCAGAACGGAGATGACGCTTACAACGCTCGATATTATTATATGCTTCATAGGGTTCGCACAAACCTTTTCAAGGGCGCTCGCATATATCGGCATAACAGAGGCGGAAGTCGTTGCAAAAGCCAAAGTTAGTATTATGAAAATATCGGATTTGTGTAGAGACTCAAGTTTGTTTTTTATCAAAAGAGGAGCTTCTAACTGCCCCATAAAGACCTTGGCAGCTGCAACCATACCAATCGGCTCTTTTATCTTAAAAACCAATTTGAAAAAATAGCCTATTACCCTCGCTAAAAAAGGAAGCACTTTTAGATAAGTTAAAATCGCAGAAAGCATTCCAACAAGTATTATCGTAGGCAAAACTTGAAAAGCAAAGACAAATGGAGTTCCATTCCCCGCCAATTCAAACGGCAATTCAGCGCCACCTATATAGCCAAAAACGAACTTGGTTCCTTCGATAGTTGCATCTTTGAGCTTCATAATTCCCTTTGCAATACCTTCAATCGCCGATACAAATATTGGCAAATTTGTCAAAGCAAAAATAATAACGACCTGAAAAAAAATTCCACAAAGAATAGGTTTCCAATTCTTGTCTATTGCTTCTTTTTTGTTTTCGGACAAGCAAAGAGCTATGAGAAGACAAAGAGCATAGCCGATTATAGGTTTCAGCATAATAGCTACCGAGTGAGCAAAACAATTCCTGTAATGCTATACATTCTTCAAAAGCTTTTCAAATTCTTTGTTATAATAAAAACAAAATTTGTTTGAATCGGCAAAGTGGTTGTCTATTTTTGGTAAAATTTTTAGCTTGTTTACGTCAAGTCACCTTGACCGTAAGTGCGTGATTGTAACAGCGTTGAGCCTTATTATAGCGATTTTAACAACGCTGTACTATAGGTTGATCCGTAAATTTAAAAAGGCAAACTATTTCTTGAATGTCATTAGGTCGGTGTCTAAATCACTTGCTCAAAATCATGAAATAGCAGCATTTAACGGAAACGATGAAATAATCTATACAACACATCCGCAAGTTTATTCAAATAAGGAAGAATTTTTTCAAAGTTTATTCGGAAGAGTAACAGCGTCCGCAAGTTTTAAAAATTTTTATAGGCTTTTTGAGGCAAAAAAATCCTGTAATGCCCTTATCAATAGCTCTGGATCAGGGATACAAAATCAATTTAAAAAATGGATTATAGCTGGAAACAACCTAAAAGCTTCCAACTCGTTAATCGGCGAGCCGATTTCGGTAATTACGCTAAGCGACGTATCGAAACAGTTTACTGAAAATGAAAAAATCGCTTCAAACTATGAGAGACTCGAGGCTTTTTTAGACCATTTCCCATTTGGCATATTTTATGTAAATAACCTCGGAAAAATCGTCGGCTCAAATGTCACGTTTGCTAATTTCGTTAACTTCTCTAGGGAGAGGTTAATTGGAATGGACATAAAGAATTTCATAGATGGATTTGATTACAATATCCCCCCTCAAAAGCAACATCAAGCTATTTTGAAGCCAAGGTTATCTCGCGAAATTGATATAGTACTACTGAAATTTTCTATGAATGGTAATGTTTCGATACAGCCGTGGATAGTGTTCAAGTCCAGAGTAAATGAAGATTCCTTAGAGGAAAAAAATAATTTTATAGAGCAGGAAGTATTTAACCTTGCTCCTATTCCATCAGTAATTACGACTCCTTTAGGAGAAATAAAAGCCTTAAACCCAGCACTTGCAACAATGATTCAAGATAAAATTATTTTGGAAAAAAATAAAATAATAAAACCGGGTGGTAATATACTGGATTTCATAAAGCCTGAAATAGCAAATGGAAACATTATTGAACATTTGAAATACACATTTTCTTCAATGGAGATATCCTCTCCAGTTGAAATAAAATTTTCTAGAGAAGACATTATTGCAATGGCATACATCAGTCGTATAGACTCTGCGCGCTCCACATCTAAGCTCTTATTAATTCAATTAGTCGATATCACAAATCAAAAAATCCTAGAGCAAAGACTTATACAATCACAAAAGATGCAAGCTATCGGCCAACTTGCTGGGGGAATTGCTCATGATTTCAACAATCTTTTAACTGCAATGATTGGATTTTGCGATCTGCTCTTGCAAAGATACACTCCAAATGATCCCTCATATGGAGACGTTGTTCAGATTAAACAAAATGCCGGAAGAGCCGCGAACTTAGTTAAGCAATTGCTTGCGTTTTCCCGACAACAAACGTTAAAACCGAAAGTTGTTTCTGTAACTGAGCTTCTGGTCGACTTGTTTTCGCTTTTAAAGAGATTGATAGGAGTAAATATAGATTTTCAGATAATTCATGGTCGTGATATTTGGCCTGTCGAAGTTGATAACAGCCAATTTGAGCAAGTTATAATAAACCTTGTAGTAAATGCGAGGGACGCCATGGGTAACAATGGTAAACTTGTAATACGAACAAAGAACTATTTTTCTGATAAGGAATTCAAGTGCGTCTATGACGTAGCTCATCCTGGAGATTATGTTTTGATTGAAGTAGTCGATACGGGCTGTGGAATCGATAAGAGCCTAGTCGAGAGCATATTTGATCCATTTTTTTCTAAAAAAGATGAAAAAGCAAAAAAAACCTCTGGTGCAGGAATAGGACTTGGATTATCGACTGTATATGGAATTGTGAACCAAACTGGTGGGTTTATAAACGTTGAGACCGAAATAGGAAAAGGGGCTAATTTTAAAATTTACTTACCAAAATACACGGGGTTGAGAAAATTACAAGACACAGCTCAAGAACAAGTTTTGAGAGATTTAAGCGGATCTGAAACGGTTTTACTTGTTGAAGATGAAGATCCAGTAAGGATGTTTTCTGCAAGAGCCCTTCGAGATAAAGGGTACAAAGTTTTAGAGGCGGCAAGTGGAGAAGAAGCTCTCGCAATTGCAAAAAACGAAAAATTTGATTTATTGGTAACTGACGTAGTTATGCCTAAAATAGATGGTCCAACTTTAAACAAAATGCTTCGAGAAAAAATAAAAAACTTAAAAACTATTTTTATTTCTGGATATACAGAGGACACCTTCAGACAAGACGTTGGGAAAAACTCAAGCATCCACTTTCTTCAAAAGCCTTTTACCTTAAAAGATTTAGCCTCTAAAGTGAAGGAGGTTATAACAAATGCTTAACAGATTTTTTAGGGAATTAAATAGCGGAATTGAGTTCTCAATATATCTCACTCCAGGCGCCTCTAGAACGTCATTTACGGATATCATTCAAGCAGAGGAGGGAATCAAACTCAAAGTATCCGTATCCGCAAAACCAGTAAATAACCAGGCAAATGAAGCATTGGTTATTTTTATTTCAGACATATTTAAAACTGCAAAATCAAACATTCTAATAAAAAAAGGAGCGAAATCGAGAAATAAACAAATTTTTATATCTGGTTTAAAAATTCAAAACATTCCAAATGATGTTCAAGCGGCGTTGGAAAAACTAATAAATAAAGTTCTTGACTAGCTATTGGATAAGCAAAAACATGTGCATCATGATTCTAATAAAAGAAATAAACCCATGATAACAAGTTGCAGTTAATCGATTTTATTTATCATCAATCAAACTGATTTCCTTAATCGAGGCAAGCAGCTTTCTATTTTCGACCGATAAGTTTTTTTTATGTTTTGTTTCAATTTCAACCTTTCTGCCATTTTCTTTTCGAATAATAAAAGAAACGGCGTTGTTTCCATTTTGGACTTTTTCCAAAGTGTCGTGTAATGCATCAATATTTGAGTGCTCATTCAGGTATATATAAACCTTCTGATTTTTGATTATATCATCTATGTTTCGAATAGCGCTTCCTAAAAGTTTAACATTTTCGGATTCAAGTTTGATGTTTGCGTCAACCATAAGAGCAGCTCCAATTGTAAAATATTCTTTGTATTTCGAATACATATCTGGAAAAATAGTCACCTCGAAAGAGCCGTCCTGATCTGACATCGTTAAGAAAGCGTATTTTTGTTTATTTTGAGATAGCTTTTCCTTTTTGGAAATGAGGATGCCAGCAACTGTCACATTGAGAATGCCGCTTCTAAAATCACGGCTTCTGGTTATACTGAATCCACCCAAAATTTCTGAATAAATGTCCATGGGGTGGAAATTTAGATAAAACCCAATTGACCTCCTTTCAAAATCCAACCTTTCAAGTAAATCCCATTTAGAAGTACTTTTAAATTCTATCGAATTTGAAATTTCATCTGAAAACAAAGATCTTTGATTAGCAAATCTGTTGCTTCCAAATTTCAGCAATTCTCCGATAGATTCGAATATTTGACATCTATTTTTGTGGATTGAATCAAAGGCACCTGCCATCGTTAATGTTTCCATTTGCCTTGAAGAAATTCCGATTGAGCTTGCTCTTTTGAAAAAATCAAAAATGTTTTTAAAGGGGCCATATTTTTCTCGTTCTTTAACTATATCACTCATAACATTTATCCCGATTCCTTTCAGGCTTCCTAGGGCATATCTGATACCATCTTTGTTTTCACCAATAAAATACTCTTCAGATTTATTAATATCTGGAGGTAGTATTTCTATACCAGAAGCCTTTGCATCTTGAATAAAAACAGAGAGTTTATCTGTATTTGCTATATCGGCGTTCAAAGATGCTATACAAAACTCTCGTCTATAATTGGCCTTTAAATATGCGGTTTGATATGAAATAATCGCATATGCAGCAGCATGAGATCTATTAAATCCATAGCCAGCGAATTTCTCCATAAGGGAAAAAATTTTGTCTGATACTTCTTTCTTTATTCCATTTTTTGCTGCTCCTTCAGCGAAAATAACTCTGTTTTGCATCATATCTTCTTTTATTTTTTTTCCCATAGCCCGCCTTAAGATATCTGCTCCAGACAGACTATATCCGCCCAACTCTTGTGCAACTTTCATGACTTGCTCTTGATAAATCATGATTCCATAAGTAGTTTTTAAAATTGGTTCTAGCAATGGGTGCAGGTATTCCGTTGGCTCTTTGCCGTGTTTTCTCGCTATGTAAAGCGGAATATTATCCATAGGGCCAGGTCTATATAAAGAGACAAGAGCTATGATATCTTCTAGGTTATCAGGTTGCATCTTTTGAATTACATCCCTCATCCCCGCACTTTCGAGTTGAAATACTCCGACAACATCGCTTGAACACAAAAGATCAAATGTTTTTCTGTCTTCTAGATCTATTTTAGTGATGTCCAGATCGATTTCTTTATACTTTTTTACATACTCAGAAGCATGTTTGATTATCGTTAATGTTTTTAAGCCAAGAAAATCAAACTTGATAAGACCGGTCATTTCAACGAATTTCATATTAAATTGGGTTATAGCGAGATTCGTCTCTTCATCAGAATATAAAGGAGAAAACTCATCAATCCTCTCATTCCCTATAACAATTCCGGCCGCATGCGTTGAAGCATGCCGGTATAGTCCCTCTAACTGAAGGGCTATATTTATCAGAAAAGCGACAGATTCATCCTCGTTCATCATCTGACGAAGTTGAGGTTCAATTTCTATAGCTCGAGATAAATCGATCGGATCTACGGGGTTTTGAGGAACTAGCTTCGAGATTTTTTCAACTTTTCCATAAGGCATTTGAATAACTCTTCCAACATCTCTTATAACTGCTCTGGCTTGAAGCGTCCCAAAAGCTATGATATGGGCGACTTTCTCTTTACCATACCTAGATTGAACATATTTTATTACTTCTTCCCTTTTTTCTTGGCAGAAATCAATATCGAAATCTGGCATAGAAATACGTTCTGGATTAAGAAATCTTTCAAAAAGTAAATTATATTTTATTGGATCAAGGTCTGTTATCGACAGGCACCAAGCAACCAGCGAGCCTGCTCCAGATCCACGTCCTGGTCCAACTGGTATATCATTTAGCTTTGACCACCTAACAAAATCTGAAACTATGAGAAAATATCCGCTAAAGCCCATATCTTTTATGACGTTGAGTTCATAGTCTAAACGCGCAAAGTATTCTTCCTCTATGTCTTTTTGAGATCTTTTTTCATTTGTTTTATAATGAAAAATCTCTTCGTGTAATTTTCTTTTGAGGCCGTTTCTCGCTTGTTTATCAAGGGTTTCCTTTTCATCATCAGATCCAGTGGTAAACTTTGGAAACACAGGTTTTCTCTTTTCCGGCATAAAAGAGCACCTCTTGGCAATTACGGCCGTGTTTAGAACCGCCTCCTTTATATCCGAAAATAAGGTAAACATCTCACTTTCAGATTTTAGATAATGCTCAAGGGAGACTTTACGTCGATCTTTAACTGTTATATAGGTTCCATCAGATATGCATAACAGAGCATCGTGAGCTATATGTGTTGATTTATCGATAAAAAACACTTCGTTTGTTGCAACTAGAGGAATGTTATTTTGCATTGCAAAATCAATAAAAAATTTCTCGGTGTTCTTCTCTCCTGGTTCATTGGTTCTCGATATTTCGATGTATAAATTATTTTGAAAAATAGATTGAAGACCAAAAAGAAAATCAACCGATTTTTCTTTACTTCCATTCAAAAAAAGATTTCCCGCTGGGCCTTTAGCTCCTCCAGTTAGAGTTATTATACCTTCATTATATTTTCTCAAATTTTCGAGTGATATAAACTTAAATTCTTCATTGTTGTTTTTTAGATAAAAGCAAGTCATCAACTTCATGAGGTTTTTATAGCCAGTTTCATTTTTAGCAATTAGAACTATTGGAGAGATATTACCTTCGACCTTTATATCTACAGATAGCCCAATGATTGGCTGAATTCCTTCAGAAGAGCACTTCATTGAAAACTCGAGCGCCCCAAACATATTATTCGTATCTGTTACTGCTATCGCCGGTATATCATTATTTTTACACGCATTTACTAAATCAGGAATCCTCACCGCGCTTTCGCAAAGAGAATAGGCGCTATGCACTCTTAAATGGATAAATGATTGAGATGTCATTCATCTGAAAATTTAAAGATATCTCTCGCATTTTAACACAAACTCTCAAAGTTAACAAAAGCAACTAAACGTGTAGATAATTGTTCCACGTGGAACAATTGGTTTAAGGTCATTTCTATTTCTGCCGATTCTGCGTATACACCTGCTTCTTCTGCTCCAACGCCGACTACTGCTTCGACAACTTCTACTGATTCATTAATGATTTAATCGATTTGACCTGCAACGGCTTCGAGGTACTCGGTGGCTGATTCTGGTTAATCGACCTCTGCGGCTGGTTGAACCCCTGCTGTTGCCGATTGACCGGCGATGAGTAGAATGTTTTACCGCTGCTGCTTCTGCTTGCCCTGCGCTGCTGGTTGAACAACTTGCCGCGACTGCTTAACCGGCGGCTTCTGACTAATCGATCTCGGCTTCGACGACTTCGACAACTGATCCGACTTCGACCGCTTGAGCGACTGCTTAACTGGCAGCTTCTTGACCGGCAGCTGCTTCCGATTCGACTTCGACAACAGCTGATTCGACTGCTTGACCAGGGGCTTATTGACCGGCTGCTTGATCGACTTCGACAACCGATTCGACTTCGACCGCTTGAGCGGCTGCTTAACCGGTTTCGACTCCTGCCGCATGATCGATTTCGACAACTGATTCGACGGTTGTTGCTTGATCGACTTCGAGAGCTGATTCGACTTCTGACTCGAGGACGACGTGATCGACTTCGACTTCCGATTCGACGGTTGCAGCCTGATCGGCCGCTTGATCGACTTTGACAACTGATTCGAGTTCGACCGCTTGACCGGCTGCTTGATCGACTTCGACAACTGATTCGAGTTCTGACTCGAGGACGACGTGATCGACTTCGACTTCCGATTCGACGGTTGCTGCTTGACCAGGGGCTTATTGACCGGCTTCTTGATCGACTTCGACAACTGATTCGAGTTCGACCGCTTAACCGGCTGCTTGATCGACTTCGACTACTGA
>JAIRYO010000061.1 GCA_031267725.1 Holosporales bacterium
TGGACATACCTCTGGTGGACCTGTTGTCGTGCCAACGGCATAGCAGGGTAGCTACAGTATGGAAGAGATAAACGCTGAAAGCATCTAAGCGTGAAACTCGTCTCAAGACTAGTCATCCCCATTAGAGTCGTGGAAGACTACCACGTTGATAGGCCAGATGTGGAAGCATAGCAATGTGCGGAGCTTACTGGTACTAATAACTCGATTGGCTTGTTCTTGAAAGTTAGAGTTTAAGTGATATAAAGTGCTATTTCATAGATAACTGCCTTGCTCTTTGTAGTGGAGGCTTTTGTCAAGTGTTTGTTCCGTGAAAGGTTTGTGCCGTGAAGAAGTTTGCGGTTTTTATCTTTGAAGGTTTGTATGGATGCAATGGGTTGGCTTGGCAGTTATGGCGGATGTGATACACACGATCCCATCCCGAACTCGATAGTGAAACCATCCAGCGCCGATGATACTTTTGCTTAAGCAGAAGGGAAAGTAGGACGCTGCCAGGCTTGTCTATTGCATTTTTCAAAAATAACAGGTTGTTCCCTGTTTACTTTTAAAAATTTGGTATATTTTCGGTTCATTTTCTTGTCAATAGATCCTCTACATTATGGCTCTCAGAAAAGCATGTTTCTGATTTGGTTATAAAAAACTCCTTGTGTGTGGAATTACTACTTATAAATCTCAAAAACTTGAATCATCTATTTGGTATCAAACATAAAATGTTCCATGTGAAACAATCGTTAAAAACCTGGACCATCGGCCGGAGTCAGTCATAACATGACGACTCCCGCATGGCCAACAACAGGCGCAAAATTACTTTGTTTATGAATAACTGTGAATCCGACGGCCGGCCTCAAACATAAAATGTTCCACGTGGAACAATTGCTTAAAAGCTTGAACCATCCAGTCGAGCTTAAACATAAAATGTTCAACGAATGCCTTGAAGCCCGGACCATCCGGCCGGCCGCAAATGCAGATGCTCCATCTGGAACAACAGTTTTAAAACCTTGCCCCCCAGTCGGACTCAAACATAACATGACTTCAGCGGCTCAGCCTGAATAGGCAGTAAACCATGCTTAAATGATTTTTGTATTTTTTTTATAATGCTTTAGACAAGATATATATAAGCACTCTCTTCACCTTTATATATATAGAACCAATCCCTCTAAGTAATATTCAGAGATTGCTATATATCATGCTTAAAGCATTATAAAAAGAAATACAAAAATCATTGGGGCATGGTTTACGGTCTATTCAGGGGGAGCCAGGCAGAAGTTAGAAAGAAATAACTCTTAGCTTGTTATAGCTGAGTGAAACACCCATCCGGACTCAAACATAAATGTTCCACGTGGAACAATTGTTTAAAAGCTTGAAGCAGCCAGCCGGACTTAAACATAACACGATTCCCGCTTGGCCCAGCCTGAATAGGTAATAAACCACGCTTAAATGATTTTTGTATTTCTTTAAACAATGCTTTAGACAAGATATATAAGCAATCTCTTCACTTCTTACATATATTACCAACCCCTCTAAGTAATATTCAGAGATTGCTATATATCATGCTTAAAGGATTGTTTAAAGAAATACATAAATCATTTGTCATGGTTTAGGTCTATCCAGGCCGGAGCAGGCAGAAGTCGTAGGTATCAATAACCGATCTCAAGAATACCAAAATTCTAGTTACTTTATAGAAAAGTTACAACCATTTTTTGAAATTTTTTATCTTTCATCTATAACGCTTTCCATTTTTAATATTTTCATTTCGGAAATTCATTTCATTTCTTGTATCTTATTTCCTGTATGGCACACTATGAAATGTGGGTACTATCTTGTTTTAAGGAAAACAAAATATGTTAAGTGTTAAAGTTTTAAAAAAAATCGTTTTAATATCAACCTATGCGTCAGTGCTTTTCTCTTTTTCGAATGGATATTGTTTTGATCAAAGCCATTTCTTTCGGAGTGATGAGAATTTTTTCAGTTTAAAAGATGAAGAAACTTCTTCTGAATCAATACCTCAAAATGATAACTTTTTTCCAAATGATATTAGAGATGATGTAGAAAATAATGTTGGAGAGGATGTAGTAAATTTACTAGAACAAGTTTTAGCAGTATTGCAAGAAATTCAAAATATACCTGATTTATCAACAAATTTTCAAGGGCAGGATGATATTAGGGAGAGTATACTAAATTTGCTAGAACAAATTTCAACAACATTTCAAAAAATTCAAAACACCTCTGATTTATCAAAAAGTCCTGAGCAACAAGAAGTGTTTGATATGTATCAGGTTATATTACAGGATATGCGAGAATTGTTAGCTTCTAAGGCAAACGACAAAGAAGTTAGGACGCGAATCGTACAACTACTTAGGAATCTTCTAGCTATTTTAGAAAAAGAAGAAGATCGCTCGGTTTATCTATTTCAGCCTGACCAGGCTAACCAAACTGAATACAAGTTGCCTTCTTATAAGATAAATAAGCAAAGTTTAAATAAGGGAAAGCCTCTTCAAAGTAATAGGGATAACAGTTCACGCTCCAGTGGGCAAAGTTTTAATAAAGGGAAGGCTCTTCAAAGTAAGAAGGATAACAGTTTACGCTTCAGTGGGCAAAATTTAAATAAAGGGAAGGCTCTTCAAAGTAATAGGGATAACAGTTTACGCTCCAGTGGGCAAAATTTAAATAAGAGGAAAAATTTTCAAGGTAATGGGTATAACAGTTCACACTCTAACAGGATAACCTTGAATAGGGTAGGAAAACGTTGAAAATTAAAAATAGAATGATAAGTGAAAAGAGTGAAAACTAGAGGAAGGTAACTGAGGCGACTTTCGTGATGAAAGCCGCTTTCTTGTTAATAAATTTCACTGTTGTTTAAAAAATTTGTTGAACACTTGGCAATACTATGCAATTCTTATGGGAAATTTTGATATAGATTTTCCTCACATTGGGGCCATAGCTCAGCTGGGAGAGCGCTACAATGGCATTGTAGAGGTCAGGGGTTCGATCCCCCTTGGCTCCACCAAACTTGTCTGTGTTTTAATTTTTTTGCTAGACTATCCCTTCCAAAAGCCTTGCTGTGTAATCAACTAAAGTTATTACGCGGCTGTAACTCATCCTCGAAGGACCAATAACTCCGATTGCTCCAACTAGCGATTTTTTTCCATTTTTATATGGAGAAACGACCATAGAACATCCATTTATTTCAAACATTTGCGTTTCAGCTCCGATGAATATTTGCACTCCCTGCCCCGTTGCAGCCTTATCCAAAATATCTTTTAAAGTTTTTTTCTCATCAAGTTTTCTTAAAAGATCTTCAAGATCTGAAATCTCCTTTGCTTTTGACAAAAGATTTGACTGCCCCCTTATTATAACTTTGTTATTCTCCTCGTTTACAACAAAACCTAGTCCTTTTTCAACGATCCCATGAATAACTTCATCAAGCCCTTCTACTTGAAAATCTAGTTCATTCTGAAGCTTTTCTCTGATTTCATTTATAGTCGCTCCCGTCAATCTCGTATTAACGTATCGAGTAGCTTTCTCAAGAATGCTTGAAGAAACATCTTTTTCAACTTCAATTAATCTATTCTCAACAATTCCATTTTCATTGACTATGATGACTATAACTTTTCCCGGACTTAGGAGAATAAAGTCAATATGCCTAATTTCCAAATCAGTCGTGGGCACCCTTATTATACTCGCGCAATTAGCAAGTTCAGACAATACGTTCGTTGCTTTTTCAAGAATAGATTCCACACTCATCCCAACCACATTTTTCGTTATTTCTGCCAATTCATCGCGATCCAGTTTAGAAATATCCGAAATTTCGATAAGGGTGTTGACAAAGAAACGCCATCCTTTATCGGTTGGTTTTCTACCAGAGGAAGTATGTTCAGAACAAAGTATTCCCAAATCTTCCAAATCGGACATAACACTACGGATTGTCGCGGAGGAAAGAGGGGTTTGTAAAAATTTGGATAAGGTGTGAGAGCCAACAGCCTCTCCAGTTTCGATATAAATCTCAACCAACTTTTTAAATATCTCTGTGTATCTTTTATTGTTTCTAATATCAAGCCGAGACATCATCTAGGCCTTGCATAAGCATCTCCCCATTGATTCTATATCAAAATTTCTAAATTTCGCAATCTTTCTGTTCTTTTAAAATTCCTCCGACTCGAATTGTTTGAATATTTGAACATAACCCTTCATCATTAATATCCAAAATAACTCCACAAACTGTTGCCTCTTTCGTTGCAGGAGTCATCTTGGCATAAGCATCAATTTTTGATATAAACCTTTTAATCGAAGATTCTTCATCCATACCGATACAGGAATCATAGTCTCCACACATTCCGCAGTCCGAAAGAAAGCCAGTTCCCTTGGAAAAAATTTGTGAGTCTGCCGTAGGAACGTGGGTGTGAGTACCAACTAATCCAGAAATTTTTCCGTCAAAATATCTTGCTAAAGCAGCTTTTTCCGCGGTTGCCTCCGCATGAAAATCGACGAATATAGCATCAACATTGACGCCAAGCTTATACTGGTTCAAAAATTCGCTCATAACCGAAAATGGATCATCATTAGCTTCTAGAAAAAGCCTTCCAATCAAATTTACAATAGCTACTTTCTTTTTAGAAAAAGGCATATCAAGAATTATAAAGCCAGAACCAGGGGTTCCGGCTGGATAGTTCAAAGGACGAATCAGCCTTTTTTCTCGATCAAACAACTGTATATCGCCTCGTTGATCAAAAGTATGATTACCTAGAGTAATGACATCTATACCTACCTCAAAAAACTGATCACAAATACGTGAATTTATTCCAAACCCATGAGCTGAATTCTCTCCGTTTACCACAACTAGATCGAATCCATTTTTCGCCTTGTTGTCCTTTACATAATTTACAACGGCATTTCTTCCGCTTTTCCCGACAACATCTCCAAAAAAAGCTAACCTCAATCAAAAATCCTTTCTATATTATTTTGCTTCTTCTCTATGTGGGCAGACGCTTTCAGCTTCTTGAAATTTCTTGAAAAATCCGATTCTAATTCCTTCCCGGTGACATATCTTTTAAGTGTTTCGTCGTCGGAAGGCTTCGCATCTGGAGTAAATTTACTAACGAGCAGTATGACGTCTACGGAATTTTTGTCGCTCATAGATCGGAAAGCTACCGGTTTTTTAGTTAATTCACATTTTTTGATTAACTCCCTTGGATATGGCGACTGCTCGGAAAATTTTATTTTTTTTAAAGTAATGTTATGCTTTTTGCAGAAGTTCTTAAATTGCTCAGGTGATGATAAAAGAACAATCTCTTTTAGTTGAATTTCAACTTTTTTCACATCTTGTTTAGTAAACAAACTCCCATGATATTTGACGGTAGCTTGTAATATTTCATATATGGAGTTCTCGGCTCCCATTTTTCCAGGAACCGCTTTATCCAGTAGGCAAACTATCTTGTATCCGGTTTTTGTTTTGATAACTGGGCTACATTCTCCTGGTTCTAAATTTTTGATCACGTTAAAAACCGGTTTTTCGATAGACTTCAGCTTAACCCATCTTAAAAACCTGTTAGCTCCATTGCATATCTGTTGCGAGAAATTATCTGCCAGGATCTGGAAACTAAATCCCGACTTCAGTAATTCAAGAATCTTATTTGCGCTCGCCTCATCATATCTAAAGATTTCGGCTATACAATACCTATGGGAATTAATCTCGTTTCTTTCATTTGCCTTAGCTTCAGCAATATCAGCAGCTGAGACCTTCTTATCCTCCGAAAACGATCGTAAAATTGTTTGAAATATTATCTTTGATTTTATGTTTTCTCTAAAAATTTTCATGTTAACCCCACACTCTTCAAATCTTTGGGTTAGCTCTCTAACTGAAATATTATTTTCTCTTGCAATATCCTCGATCCTTTCATCAATATCAGATTTATTTACGTTAATACCAAAAAAGCCGGCACATTGCTGTCTTAATCTATCGTCTATTAACGATTCAATAATCGCAGAAACCATCAATTTAGCGACACTTTTGTTATAATCCTTTCCTGAAAAGAAAAACACCAACCTTAAAGCATTTAAAACATCTATATTAGTTATATAACGTCCGTTGACCGAAGCTAAAGGAAAAACTTTTTTGACGAGAAGCTTATTCGTGCCTACCTTCTTGACACCAGGCCTTTTGAAATTTGGAGCTCGAAGAGTCTTCAAAACAGAAAGAAGGCTACGTTCTTTATCCGCAATAGACTTTTTTGGACTTTTTATTTTGTAGACATGAGTCTCATCCACTGATTTTCCAAGAGATTTCACATTAATCTCGGCAGAACAAAGTTTCCCCGAAATAACTATTGTAAAAAAAATAAACAAAAACGTTTTCATCTACGTTGCAGTCATTCCAACAAATACATGCGGGATTGTATCACAAAAAACTCTAAATATCCAATCTTATAGAAGATGAGGAATTACCTAAAAACTATAGTTATGAAATTGCCAACCCAAATATTAAACATTTAATTTGTTTGACCCTTTCTATTCTTCCGTGATGGAATGCATACAATCACACCAAGAGCTCCTGCTTTCTTTATTATCTCATACCTATATATCTTGCTGTTAATTCCCCTTTCGAAATAGCTATCTCTTGATCGCCTCAAGCGGGAAAATAAACGAACAATCGAATTATATCACATCTTTAGCTCATGACGACAGTGTCCAGGGCATTAATAACTAATCTTCTATACAGAGCTTGTTTTTCCTTTTTGCACAAATCTATCTTTTCGTATTTCATATACTCTTTCTTCTGTCATTTTCTACTTCTCCACGATTTACGTCGCTAATCTCTTTCTAATTCCAGATTTAAAAAGGGCGTTTGGAATAATTAAATATCTAGCCCCTGTTCCAACTGTTGAAAATGGTCTGGGCACACTTTAGAAATTTTAGTTTGTTTGAATTTTTATTCAACTTTACTTTCCACTTTTACGAACTCTTCTTTAAACTCTTCAAATGCATTTTTGAGAAAATATCTCACACGAAGGTTTTCCACTAAATCAACATAAATTTGCTCATCAATTGGTAAATTTTTTAATCTCTCTAGAGATTCAGTAAGTTTTCCATCAAAAAAACTTTCCCTTGCAAATTCAAAAGTAGCCCTTTGCGATTCCTCAGTCTCCTGATTTTCTACTTCATTCGTTTTTTTTATCTGAATGGCTTTAGAAATTTTTTCCTTCACTAGTCTTTTTTGTTTTTCCCAAAAAGATTCTGAAAATTCTATTTTAAAAATTGCAAATCCAACAGAATCAAAATCTTTTTTTAAATCAGAATTCGATTTAACACTCTGTTTTGCAAACTTCATTAAAGGTTTACTAGATTTGTATTTTCCCATATTTATTTTATCTGCGTAGGAATCAAGGAAATTGTCGAACGGCGCTCCATCTTTTACCAAATTTTCAAATGCCTCAATGAAGGATATTTTTTCTGATGGCAATTTTTTGAGAGAAACTTCGGTTGTATCTTGGTCTATACGGAGGTCTTTTTTGACAATATCAATATCTTTTTGAAGAGAGGAAAGCGTTGTATATATGTATGACATGCTGTCCTTTTCTGATTGCCGATCTGATTTTATGGAATCTACTGAATTAAGCAAATTCGAAACAGAATCGTTAATTAATTTTATTTTAGTATCAATGATGTCGTAATTTTCATATATAACCTGGGTCTTACTTTCATAACGACTTAACGTAGCGCTCATCATAATAAAAACAATTGCAACTGATACAAAGGCGCTAAATACGCAAGAAACAACGAGGTTTTTGTCAAACATCATGAGAGTGCCGCGCTCTGAACAACGGGACTTATCTTTTGGAGTTACCTCTTTTCCCTGATCTGATTGAGGTCCATTTGCGGCTTCGTTTTTTTTATTGCCTTTCATAACGTATTCTCCGTAAGATACTGCGCACATATCTCTATTTTAGCACAATAATCCCCATCGGGGAACAATTCATTTGATACAAAACTATATTTGTGATAGAATCAAGGGTTTAAGTATCTTTTATATACCTTTACACTTTTTAAAAATTAAAGGAATTTAGGAGTTTGCATCGTTTTTAAATATAGTTAAAAAAGCAAACTAATTTCACAGAACTCTGCATGAATAGGCCGGATGTATTGTAATCTCTGAATATCGTTTATAGCAAAAATTTGTGAAAAATATTATTTGACAGGCGAAAAATTTTAAGCTAAATTAGCACTCGAACATATTGATTGCTAACCTATACTGAACAAAGGAGAACGAGAATGAAATTTAAACCGTTATACGACAGAGTGCTCGTTGAGCGCTTAGAGACAGAATCGAAAACGGCGGGCGGGATTATTATCCCGGATACCGCTAAAGAAAAACCTGTAGAGGGCTTGGTTGTTGCCGTTGGGAACGGGGTGAAATCTGAAAAAGGCGAACTAGTTAGTTTGCAGGTTAAGCCAGGAGATAAAATTCTTTTTGGCAAATGGTCTGGAAGTGAGATGAAGCTCGACGGAAAGGACTATTTAGTCATGAAGGAATCGGATATTATGGGAATTTTTGAGTAATTTTAGGAGATTATAATTATGTCAACGAAAGAAATTAGATTTAGTACAGAAGCGAGAGATGGCATCCTGAGAGGAGTCAACACTCTTGCGAATGCAGTTAAAGTAACAATGGGGCCGAAAGGACGTAATGTCCTTATAGAAAAATCTTACGGTGCGCCGAGAATAACAAAGGATGGGGTTTCTGTTGCAAAAGAAATTGAAGTTCTAGATAAATTTGAAAATGTTGGGGCTCAAATGGTTAAGGAAGTTGCCAATAAAACCTCAGATCTTGCTGGTGATGGGACAACAACCGCTACGGTTCTGGCGCAAGCTATACTAACCGAGGGGGTGAAGTCGGTTGCAGCTGGGGCAAATCCGATGGACTTGCTGCGTGGCATAAATGCTGCGGTTGAGTCAACCGTAAATTTTTTAAAAGAAGTTTCAAAACCCGTTTCAACAAATGAGGAAATAGCGCAAGTCGGAACAATTTCAGCAAATGGAGAGAAAGAAATTGGTGAAATGCTCGCAAATGCAGTTTCAAAAGTTGGAAAGGAAGGGGTTATCACCGTCGAGGAAGCAAAGTCATTTCAGACTGAGTTAGATGTTGTCGAAGGAATGCAGTTTGACAAGGGATATATATCCCCATATTTCGTAACTAATACCGAGAAAATGATTGTTGAATTGGAAAATCCATATATATTGATCCATGAGAAAAAACTTTCTGGTTTACAGCCAATTTTACCGGTATTAGAGGCGGTTGTTCAATCTAGTCGCCCACTTTTAATTATAGCTGAAGATATTGAAGGCGAAGCTCTAGCTACCTTAGTTGTGAATAAGTTAAGGGGAGGATTTAGGGTTGCCGCAGTTAAAGCTCCTGGATTTGGAGATAGAAGAAAGGCAATGCTTGAAGATATAGCCGTTTTGACTGGGGGAACTTTGATTTCTGAAGATGTTGGTATTAAGTTGGAGAACGTGAATATAACCATGTTGGGATCCGCCAAAAGAGTCACAATTACCAAAGATGATACGACGATAGTTGAAGGAGCTGGAAGTAAAGGGGATATTCAAGCGAGATGCGGACAAATTAAAGCTCAAATTGAAACGTCAACTTCTGAGTATGATATCGAAAAGCTCAAAGAGAGACTCGCAAAATTAGCTGGGGGCGTTGCTGTTATTAGAGTTGGTGGTGCTACTGAAGTTGAAGTAAAAGAGAAAAAAGACAGGGTTGATGATGCTATGCATGCGACGAAAGCTGCAATTGAGGAAGGGGTTGTTCCGGGGGGAGGAGTAGCATTACTCAGATCGATTGATAAGTTAGATTCAATCAAATCCAAAAACGAAGATCAAAAAATCGGAATTGATATCATACGTCATGCGCTGATGGCGCCAGCACGGCAAATTTCAAACAACGCCGGAGTTGAAGGATCAGTTGTTATTCATAAGATCTTAGACAACAAAGACCTAAATTATGGATATGATGCTTCCTCGGATACATATACCGATATGATCAAGTCTGGTATTATCGACCCAACTAAGGTTGTTAGGACAGCTCTCCAGGATGCTGCATCTATAGCGGGCCTACTGCTCACGACGGAATGCGTGATAGTTGATAAACCAGAACCAAAAGCTGCTCCGGAAATGCCAAATCCAGGTATGGGCGGAATGTATTAGTTTAATCATAAAAAGAGGGCTAGGCATGGTTTTGGGGTTCCCCTAGCCTTACTGAAATTTCTGAGCGATTCCGCGTTTTATATCATCAAGGTAGCTTCCCGCAGAAATATGGTAACATGTTCCTTTTCGTGGTTGGCCTTGAGCCGATGATTTTGGTGCTTCTTTTCATGTTTCATAATTCTATTCACTTCTTTGATGTTTTACACTGACAATTGATTTAAAAGCCCTTGACTAATTAAATAGAGCGTTGAATCTCTTAACCATTTTCCGCAATTTGCTATGGTTAATTTCAAAAAGGATCTATTCTCTTAGTTCTTCTAAGCGTATCAGCCTTGAAAGAAAAGCTTATCACAAAGTTTAAAATATTCATCCTCAGAAGCGGAAATTCCACATTACTCGACGGCAGGAGATTCACTTGTGGTGGTTGATTCTGGAATAACGATATCTTTTTGTGCTTCAGCGATGATCGTATCAACGTCATTTAGCGCTTCCGTAGGCAGAATTCCTTCTGAATCCCCCATTTTTTCAGTCGAATTGGTCGAAGACTCAATTGAATCAGCGGCTAGCTCTCCTGGCATTGGAGAACTTTCATCATTAGGTTCTGGAATTACAGAGAGGGAGGATTCATTATTCAACGACTCTGGAGATGAATCAGCCTGATCAGTTGAAACTTTTTCGAGGTTGGGAATTTGGTTATAAATGATTCCGCTTTCATTGTCTCCTTCCAGATCATAATCTTTTCCGGGATTTTCGGTTTTCCACATTTCAACTGCCTTTTGAATTGCAGCTTTTAATGACTCAATTCCAGCTTCTGTAACTTTAGTTCCTGAAAGGTTTATGCAGACAAGTTTTCCAATTCCATTCGTTTCTAGCATGGAAATAAGCTTGGAAATTCCGTTATCTGTAATCTCTGTATTGGCAAGATTGATGCTATAAGTCAATCTAAAATCTAGCGCTTCTAAAAAATCATCTCCTAAATTGGAGTTATCAGATAGATTCAACACAATGATTTTTCCATCTTTTTTGAATGTTTCCATCCATTTCGATATACAAGCATTGGAAGCATTTGTCTTTGCAAGGTTGATATACAAGTTCTTCGAATGTGTTCCAAATGCGTTCGTTTCAATTAATTTGGCATAATAGTTCGCCATAGTTTCATCGCCTTTTTCTTCAAAATCAGAGGTATTACTCAAGTCAATAGATATACTTTTTTCTTTTTCCATTTTTGCCAAAGCTTGCTCGCAAGTCCTTGACGCCTCCTCTGAAACCTTGAAAAATTTCAGTATGCTTTCCCACCATGAAGCTTTTGATTCTGAACTTTGTCGTTTTTTCCTGATATTTTTTTCAGTTGGCGATTTCGTAGACGTAGGCACTGCATCTTCTGCAGATTCTTCAGACGTATTTTCGCTTCCCGTTGAACTAGAATCTACTTCTTGTTCAATCACCAAAGCCGCACCATCCGTATTTTGAATTTCAGAAACCTCTACTAGTTTATTTTCTGGGGCAATTCCATCGTTAAGCTCTTCAGCATTAGCAAAAGAGAGAAATGATATCCCTACTATAATTGATATGAACTTCATTTTATATTCCTTCCCCATCATGTTTTGGGAACCTATGTCTTCATGGGAACAGTATATGGCGATAAGGTTAATAATTGGTTAACGCTTCGGATAATTTCTTTATCCTTTTTCAAAAAAATAACCTTTGCTCTATTCAGGCGTTTTTAACACATTGGTAATTTTTAGCGTAACGTGTTTAAAAAAGCTCTACGCAAAATCAACTCTGAAGTTCCATAAAAGATATTTTTGTTAGTATCCAGTTTTCTTCATCAAAGCCTCTTTCAAAAATCCATTTGTGTAAAATTTCTCTGTAAATCCTTTTTGGATTATCGAATGAAACTCCCTCGGAATTCACGATAGCGCTCATTTGTGAAACATCAAACGACACCAACAATTTCGCCTTTTTTTTTAATAATTGCACCTTATCTAAGGTTGTTTTTTTGTGTTTTATCAATATTTCTTGCATCAAATGCCTAGCTTCCCTTTTTTGTATTTGAGCAACAAAGCTTTCGTATAGAGGCTTTTCCAGCATAGATCTCAATACGTGATAATGTGAACTCACAAAGCTATTAAATATGGTATCAAACATTTCTTCAGCTTTTTTTAAAAAAGGGTTCGGTAAGAAATCAGATATCTTCTTTTGCAAAGTCGCTATATCTGTTGATAAATCAGAGCCTTTTTTTCTTTTTTCCTTTTTTAAAGTGTTACAATCTGCAATATTGCTATTAACATTTTTTTTTAATTTTTCTCCATTTATAGAGTGTGTATTAACGGGAATTTCACCGTGCTTTCCAAATTCCTTAAAAAGTTTTAAAAAGAGCAAAAAAGCTATCACACCTAAAATCACAGACAACATAAAACCACCTCTCAAATAAACGGTGTAGCAGCCTATAAGCCGGGTTCTGTCCGAGGATATTTCCTCTGTTTGATCATTCATCTAGGCTCATTGTTACCAATGAGCTCAAGCGACCTACCCGAGCGACCTATGAGTGCAAGCTCTCACGAATTTCTTCGCGTCGCTCCTATTTGGTCTTGCTTCAGATGGGGTTTGCCGTGCCACATCCGTTACCAAATGTGCGGTGCGCTCTTACCGTCACCATTTCACCCTTACCTTCGAAAGAAGGCGGTATATTTTCTGTTGCACTTTCCCTATCAAGAACTTTCCAATCCTTGACGCCGGACGTTATCCGGCACCTTGCTTACATGAAGCCCGGACTTTCCTCTGCGAAATCAAACACAGCGATCAAACAACTGCTACACTCCTCCTATTATATCACGTGTAGTTAGAGAAGTCCGAAAAATAATAAACATTGTCCGCCTCTATCAGAGCCATTTAGTTCTGTTGATGAAGTAGTATAATACAAAACGTTTATCCTTTTAAAAAGAAGTAGAATGAAGCTATAAGAAGCTTTAAGAAGAATAGAGGCGTCTTTAAAGAGGGGAGAGTTAACTATACGCACAGGAAGCTCAGCACATATTGAAATGAGAGAATGGTACTCTAGGTTCCATAAACAAGCTATCAAAGTAATCATGGAGAACTAAATGCCTCTGATATGAATGTAGACATTTCTAAAAACTTTATTGAATGATTGCTACAATTTTGCTAGACTGGCCGGGTGTAAGCGTGCGGGTATAGCTCAGTGGTAGAGCACAACCTTGCCAAGGTTGGGGTCGAGGGTTCGAATCCCTTTGCCCGCTCCAATTTTCTGGGATTTGATATGGCAAAAGGTCCGGTTATTACAATTAAACTATTGAGTTCAGCAGGAACTGGTTATTTTTATGTTACAAAAAAAAATCCTCGAACTATGGTTGAGAAATTGGAATTAAAGAAGTATGATCCAAGGATAAGGAAGCATGTTGTCTTTAAAGAATATAAGATAAAGTAGTCGTGGGATTTAAATGTGGTATCGTTGGGCTTCCTAACGTCGGAAAGTCTACTTTGTTTAATGCCTTGACATCAACCGTTATGGCGGAATCTGCTAATTATCCTTTTTGCACAATAGAGCCGAACGTTGGGAAAATAGCTGTACCGGATGAGAGGCTGTGTGAATTGGCCAAGATTGCAGAATCGAAATCGATTATTCCAACTCAGTTAGAGTTTGTTGATATAGCTGGAATTGTTAAAGGGGCAAGTTCTGGAGAAGGGCTAGGAAATAAGTTTCTTGCCAATATAAGAGAAACAGATGCTATCTTGCATGTTGTTAGGTGTTTTGATAATGATGATATAGCCCACGTGTCTGGAGCAGTTAACCCCATGTCTGATATAGAGACCATAGAAACTGAACTTTTACTTGCTGATCTTGAAAGTATTGAAAATAGAATTCCATCCCTTGAAAAGAAAGTAAAGGTTGGTGATAAACAGTCTAAAGAAATTCTCGAAGTTTTGTTTGATGTTTATGAGATTTTAAAGTGCGGAGTCCCAGCGATTAAGGTGAAAGTAGGAGAGGATAAAAGACACATATTGAGACAGCTTCAGTTGATTACGACAAAACCCATGTTATATGTTTGTAATGTTCCAGAGCATGATGTTGTTCTTGGAAATGACTACACGAAAAAGGTAGCTGAAAGAGTTTCAGGATCTCCAGTAGTTGTAATTTCCGCGGCAATTGAAGCCGAAATATCATTGTTAAATTCCGAAGCGGAGAAACTTGAATTCTTAAACGATCTTGGGCTATCGTTGAGTGGGTTAAAGCAAGTTGTAAAACATGGATACGACATTTTAGAACTTATAACCTATTTTACCATCGGCCCAAAAGAAGCGAGAGCCTGGACTATACCGAAAGGAATGAAAGCGGTGGAAGCCGCTGGAGTTATTCATACTGATTTCACAAGGGGTTTTATTTGCGCAGAAACAATTTCTTGGAAAGATTATATAGATTGCGACGGAGAACAAAAAGCAAAACAAGCTGGAAAGCTTCGCCTTGAAGGAAAGGATTATATTGTTCAAGATGGAGATGTTATGCATTTTAGATTCAATGTTTGATGCCGCTTTATATATAACTGTCTCTTCATATTTCCTAAATTTCGATTGTTCTAAACTAACTCCACCTCTTTTGTTGCATCTGAATAAAATGTTCCACGTGGAACAATTGATTTAAAACCTTGAACCGTCTCCGACCGAACTCAAACATAACATGACTCAGGCGGCCCAGTCTGAATAGGGCGTAAACAACCTCTTCACCCTTTATGTATATTACCAAGTCCTCTAAGCAATATTCAAAAACTGCAGTACTTCGCTATATTCAGGCTTGATCATGCGGGATTCAGAGTTATTAAAAGAAGATTGATTTAAAAATTAGCCATCCTAGTCGTCTTTAGCTAAAAACTAAAATTATTGTTTTTTATATTTTTTTCATTACTTCCTTGCATACGGTTGAAAGGATAACGGATATAGGCACAGAAACAAATATTCCAACTGTGCCTAAGATTGACACTGTCACACATATCGAAAACAGCAACCAAACCGGTTGAATTCCTGTTGTTTTTCCGATAAGTTTTGGAGTTATAAAATTAGAATCAACAAATGGAATTACCAGATACAATCCGATTGTGAGAAGGTATTGATACACATCACCGAATCCGTCAAATGAAACCGCGATAGTCGCTAAAAGTCCGATGAATGGCCCAAAAAAAGGAGCGATTGAAAGCGCCCCTGAAAAGATTCCGCAAACTAGACATTTATCGCCTCCTATAAAAAATAACCCCACGGTATATAGCGCAGATAGTACGCAACAGGCTAGAAGTTGCCCTCTGATATAAGAAGCTAATTTCAAATTTATTTCCTGAAATATATCAACAACAAATTTAGTTGCTATTTTTTGTAAAATCCTACTAAATGAAGCTTCTATTTTGGGCCAATCTTTTAAAAGATAGAAGGTTATTATAGGCGTCATAAACAAAAACATCACGATATAAACTAACGTTATTCCCGTATTTATGAAATTCAGCATGTGACTCGGCCAGTCGATGGTTATTTCAATGAGGTATCTTTTTAATATCTCACCTATATCGATTATCCACTCTATTCCTAAAATTTTCATTCCGCCTAAAAAGATATTATTTACTGAATCAGGTAGAGTTTGTAATAGCTTTGGAAGTTTTTGCGCTAACACTATAATTACATTTTTAAAAAGCGGAATCAGAAATATGGCAAAAAGCGATACGATTGATATAAGAAATAGGACAATAATTCCGGCGGATAAGGTATTTGATATGTGTAATCTATCTGTAATCAGCTTTAGCGGTGAATGAAACGTATACGCCAAAAGTAGAGCTATTGCGAAAGGAACAGCCCATTGCCCCATTGCCCAAAAGACGAAACAAAACAAAAAAAGAAAAGCGGAGGTGCATATCAGTTTTGTTCTATTCTCACTTTGATTTTGAAAGCTCACGCATGCCTCATTTATCCTCGCTTTTGGTAATTATAACATCACTCAATTTCTTAATCTACTTTGATAAATTATGTATACCTTCATATAGTTTGAGACAAAAGCTGCAGAGTTAGATTTGTCTATCAATAACCATAAGTAAGAGGTTGTGCTGAGTAAGGGAAGGGGAAGGCACCTATGGCCTCAAATTCAGGTATACCTACTATACATCCCTCATCGAGAGCTTTATACGATTTTTATCATCAATATCAATAACCTTAACTTTCACATTTTTTCCTACGGCCAAAACATCGGAAACGGATTTAATTTTGTGATCAGTTATATTGCTTATATGAATCAGTCCCTCTTTGTTTCCAATCGCAACAAACGCCCCAAAATCCGTTATCTTAACTACCTTTCCATCAAAAACTGAGCCTATGTCCGGAGGACAACAAACCGCTTTTATACTTGAAATTGCTTCTTCCATATTTTTTTTATCTGAAGAAAAAATTGAAACAGTTCCGTTATCACTAATATCAATTTTTGTTTGAGTCTTCTCGCAAATTTCTTTTATAACTTTTCCTCCTGGACCTATTAACTCACGTATTTTATCCTTATCGATCAAAATTGTTTCAACTCTCGGAGCGCTTTCACACAACTCCGACCTTGCTTTAGAAATAGCCTTATTCATAATTTCAAGAATATGAAACCTTCCTTCTTTCGCCTGCTTTAAAGCGGCTTTTATGATTTCGCGATTAATGTTTGTTATTTTTATATCCATCTGAAGGGCAGTGATTCCGTCTTTTGTACCTGCAACTTTGAAATCCATATCTCCAAGATGGTCTTCATCCCCCATGATATCCGAAAGAACAAGGTAGTCATTTTCGCTCTTTATAAGCCCCATTGCAATGCCAGCAACATGGTTTTTTATTGGAATTCCCGCGGACATCATTGAGAGAGAGGAGCCACAAACAGTCGCCATTGATGATGAGCCATTTGATTCGGTAATATCAGAAACAACTCTAATCGTGTATGGAAAAGTTTCTTTTGATGGGATAAGCCGATTTAAAGAGCGCCAGGCCAGTTTTCCATGTCCTATCTCCCTTCTTCCAGGGGCTCCCATTCTTCCCATCTCTCCAACTGAAAATGGAGGGAAGTTATAATGTAGTGTGAATCTCTCTTTTCTTTCTCCTTCAATATCATCTATAATTTGCTCATCCGAAGCAGAACCAAGGGTTATAACAGCAAGAGATTGTGTCTCTCCACGAGTAAATAATGCGCTTCCATGCACGCCAGGCAAGATATCAATTTCGCAATCTATCGGCCTAATTTGATCTAAGCCCCTTTCATCTATCCTTTTTTTTGTCGAGATAAGGTCGCTTCTCATAGTTCTTGAGACTAGCGCCTCAAAGAGTGAGTCAATCACGACTTTCGAGTCTTCTGATAGTCTTTCTAAAACTTCATCTTTCGCTTTCTCGAGGGCATCTCTTCTATCTAGCTTGACCGTTATCGAAAGCGCCTTTTTTATATTTTCTGTGGAAATTTTTTCAATTTTTTCTAAAACATCGCTATACTTATCTTCAAATGGGGTAACTTCAATAACGGGTTTTCCAATCTGATTTTTCAGTTTTTTTATCATTTCCAAAACCGGTTGAAATGATTCAAATCCAAACATTACAGCATCAAGCATGATGTCTTCTGAAAGCTCATTAGCTTCAGATTCAACCATTAATATCCCCTCCTCAGTTCCTGCAACTACCAAATCCAAATCAGATTTTTGGAATGGATTCAACAAAAACCCCTTATCTTTTTGATATCCAACTCGACATCCTGCAATGGGCCCCAAGAATGGAGCTCCAGATATCGAAATAGCTGCCGAAGCGCCAATAAGTGCCGCTAACTCTGGAGAAGATTCAGAATCATAGCTAAGCGTTGTACAAACAACCTGAACTTCACTCAAAAACCCATTAGAGAAAAGAGGTCTAATTGGCCGATCTATCAGTCTCGAAATTAAGACTTCGCGTTCTGAGGGTTTTCCTTCTCTTTTGAGGAAGCCACCCGGAATCCGTCCTGCAGCATAAAATTTCTCTTGATAGTTTATTGTAAGCGGAAAAAACCCCATATTTTCAGTGGTCTTTTTTTCGTAAACACAAGTACAGAGAACCGTTGTATTGCCATATTTAACAACAACAGCCCCATCCGCCTGTCTTGCAATTTTTCCACTTTCTATTGTTAAGCTCTTCCCCCCCCAATTGATCGTTTCACTTGTAATTGAAAACATCATTTCCTTTCATAATTTCGAAACCGATTATCGACGTCATATTAATACTACAGCTATGGATAGTAGCACAGATAAAGGGAACTGGATATAGTTGTTTAAGTTGATGTATAGGTTCATATAGTTTGAGACAAACATAAATGTTTCACGTGGAATAATCCTTTTAACAACTTGAATCACTCGACCAGCCTCAAACTTAACATGACTCAGGCGGCCCAGTCTGAATAGACCGTAAACCATGCCCCAATGATTTTTGTATTTCTTTTTATAATGCTTTAAGCATGATATATAGCAATCTCTGAATATTAGTTAGAGGGGGTGGTTATATATGAAAAGGGGGAAGAGAGTGCTTATATATATCCTGTTTAAAGCATTATAAAAAAAATACACAAATCATTTAAGCATGGTTTACGGTCTATTCAGACTGGGCCGCCTGAGTCATGTTATGTTTGAGGCTGGCCGAGTGGTTTTCAAGGTTTTAAGCATTCCTTGAAGATCTACGTTTGCGGCTGGCCGAGTGGTTCAGGCTTTAATAGGAAAGGATGAAAAGAAAGAAATACAAAAATCATTGAGTATGGTTTACGGTCTCAAACTTGACCATGCGGGATTTATGGCGAAAACTAATTCTGTATCTTTTACCCCCCCCATCTGTTTGAACAGGGGATATACAAAATGTTATGCACAATCTGAATACTTAACGCATTCTCCAATAACTTTTCCAGCTAAGACTTTTTTCTTTACCGCCTCTTCATCACACTTTGGGCAATACTCATGCGCACCTTCTAGGTATCCATGGATTGGGCAAACGGAAAAGGTTGGAGTAATTGTTATATATGGAATTTTGTATCTAGTTAAGACCTTCTTAACCAATTCTTTACAAACTGAATAATCGGAAATTCTCTCTCCCATAAATAGGTGAATTACCGTTCCTCCAGTATATTTTCTTTGTAAGATTTCCTGATGATCCAAAGCTTCAAATAGATCATCTGTATAATCGGCGGGAAGTTGAGAAGAGTTTGTATAATACGGCGCCTCTTTTGATCCTGCTTGAATCATATCGGGATAGCGTTTTGAATCTTCTCGGGCAAAACGATACATACAACCTTCAGCTGGAGTAGCCTCAAGATTGTATAGATGACCGGTTTCAACTTGAAATTCAACAAGTCTTTCTCTTATATGATCGAGAATTCTAATCACCAATTCTTTCCCTTTTTCCGAGGCTATATCACATGTGTCATTTGTGAAATTTCTAACCATTTCGTTCATTCCATTTACTCCAATTGTGGAAAAATGATTTTTAAAAGTTCCAAGGTATCTTTTCGTAAATGGATACAACCCCCCATCCATAAATCTCGCTACAACCTTTCTTTTGATTTCAAGACTATTTTTGGCCGTGTTTAAAAGATCATCAAGTTGGACGATTAAAGCAGGCTCATCACCTTTATAAAGGTATCCCAATCGTGCACAGTTTATGGTAACAACTCCTATAGATCCGGTTTGTTCTGCAGATCCAAAAAGACTATTTCCTCTCTTTAAAAGCTCTCTCAAATCTAGCTGTAATCTGCAACACATCGATCTTATCATGTTGGGGCTGAGGTCTGAGTTTATAAAATTTTGAAAATATGGAGTCCCATATTTGGAGGTCATTTCAAATAAAATATCGACATTTTCAGCATCCCAATCAAAATCTTTCGTTATGTTATATGTCGGAATAGGAAACGTAAAAATTCGCCCCTTAGCATCTCCTTTTGTCATAACTTCTATATAGGCTTTATTTATCATATTCATTTCTTTTTGAAGATCGCCATACGTGAAAGTTAACTCTTTTCCATCTATTATCGGATGTTCAGCTCTCAAATCTTCAGGGCAGACCCAGTCAAAAGTTAAGTTGGTGAAAGGGGTTTGAGTGCCCCACCTTGTTGGAACATTGAGATTGTATACGAACGATTGCATTTCCTGATAGACACTATCATAACTAAGAGCATCCTTTCTTATAAAAGGTGCCATATATGTATCGAATGAGCTAAATGCTTGAGCGCCAGCCCATTCATTTTGAAGCGTTCCAAGAAAATTAACTACTTGAGAAAATGCAGTTGAAAGATGCTTTGCTGGAGAAGCTTCGGCTTTTCCCCCAACTCCATTAAATCCTTCCTGCAACAATGTCCTAAGAGACCATCCAGCACAATATCCGCAAAGCATGTCCAAATCGTGAATATGCAAAAAACCGTTTATGTGAGCCTCCGCTATCTTTGAAGTATAAATTCTGCTTAGCCAATAGTTTGCAACAATTTTACCAGATAAGTTAAGAATCAATCCGCCAAGAGAATAGCCTAGATTTGCATTTGCTTTAACCCTCCAATCGAGCTGATCTATATATTCATCAACAGTTGAAACTACGTTAACAAACGATTGGTGTTCTGCTCTTAATTTAGCGTGTTGTTCTCTATACAATATATACGCTTTTGCTGTTTTTAAATGGCTATTTTCAATTAATATATGTTCAATTATATCTTGAATGTTTTCGATATTCGGAACAGATTTCGGATGATTTTTAACAAGCTTAGCTAAAACACTGTGTGCTAAAAATCTTGCCTCAGATAGCCCAAATTCCTTCGTTTCTTCAGCAGCCCCCATGATAGCATTTGTAATTTTATCTATTTCAAAAGGAGCGAATGTCCCGTCTCTTTTTATTATAAATTTTAAAGTATCATTAGATTCGGTGTTATTTGTTTTCATGTGATATCCTTTCATTAATTAGGCTTACAGTATTTTTCACGCCATAGAGTGAAATAAATGATCCCATTCTAGGGCCATTTTCTGCCCCGAATAAAGTTTGATATAGAGTTAAAAACCATGCCTTATTATCTTTCGAAAAAAAATTTTTTCCAATCTCAAATACGATATTTTGAAATTCATCTGATGAGGCTTTTTCATCAACATTTTCAAGTGCGATTTTTAAGGCAATTAAGGCTTCTTTTTGCATCTCATTTGGCGGAAATGGAATTCTAGACTTGGCGACAAAATCATTATAATAGGTTATGGCAAACTCTGCCATTTCTCTCATAAATTTAAGCGTAGCAGCATCATTGTTTGAGATATATTTTCCAATAAACTCCATCAAAACATCTATGTCTGGAGCATTACAAGCCTGAACCAAATTCAAAAGCATCGAGAATTTCGGGCAGCCTTTATATTTTGGTGGATTCCCATCATGAATGTGAAAGACAGGATTGTCTACTTTATCTTCGTCAGACTCTTTTTCAAACTTTGCGAGTGAATCGATATATTCGTCCATTGCATTTGGTATTACATCAAAAAACAATCTTTTCGCACGTTTTGGAGTTTGATACATATAGTATGCAAGACTTTCGGAAGAGGCATATTTAAGCCAATCATCCATCGAAAGCCCATTTCCTTTAGATTTTGAAATTTTCTTTCCGTCCTCATCAAGGAATAGCTCGTAAGTTAAATTCTCCGGAGGAAGCGCTCCAATTATTCGGCAAATTTTAGAAGAAAGCTTGAAAGAATCTATAAGATCTTTTCCGTTCATTTCGTAATCAACACCGAGTGCGGCCCATCTCATGCCCCAATCCGCTTTCCATTGAAGTTTACAATTCCCATTCAAAACAGAGACCTCCTCCAAAATTTCCGTTTCGAGGTTTTTATATACTATGGTTCCGGTTTCAGGTTTTACTTGCTCAATTTGCACCTGAAGAACTTTTCCAGTTTTTTTACAGATTGGCAAAAACGGACTGTATGTTTTCTGCCGTTCCTCTCTGAGGGAGGGGAGCATAACTTCCATAATCTCTTCGTAATGTTCTAAAATTTTAGACAAGCATTCGTTAAAAGTTCCTGATTTATACAGTGCAGTTGAGCTTTTGAATTCATATTCAAATCCAAAAGAATCAAGGAAACGACGAAGCATTGCGTTGTTATGATGAGCAAAACTTTCATATTTTTCGAAAGGGTCCGGAACAGAACTCAACGACTTTTCAAGATTATCAGTTAGCATCTCCTGATTTGGAACGTTGGTTGGAACTTTTCGAAAGCCGTCCATATCATCCGAAAAAACTATTATTTTCACTGGGATATTTGAAAGTTTTTTAAAGGCTCGCATGACGAATGTCGTTCTCAAGACTTCTCCAAAGGTGCCGATATGTGGAAGTCCTGAAGGACCATATCCCGTTTCGAGAATGACTTCTCTTTTTTGTGTTTGGTTAATTCTATTTATTATTTTTTTAGCTTCCTCAAAAGGCCAAGCCTTAGTGCTTATCGGATAATTTTCTATAATCATTCTGGCGATCCCTAAACTAGAGTTACTATCTATACTTCAGATCTTCGCTATGGTAGCATTTTTTTGGAGCTTAAAAAAAGCAAATGTGTAAAACTAAAATTTCGAAGTTTCATTTTCAGGCTAGCGTAGTATAATGGGACACCGTCAGGGTGTTGAAAATGTAGATATGATGGAAGCAACTTTTGAACAAGCGATTACGGAACTTGAGGAGATTATAAAAAAACTTGAGGATGGAAGAATGCCGCTTGAAGATGCGGTTAAAGCCTTCGAAAGGGGATCTGAATTGAGAAAGGTGTGTGAAGAAAAACTAAAAGGCGCTCAGCTTAAAATCGAAACGTTGTCAGAAAAAGCGGAATAGTCTTTGTCGTTAATTTAGAAATATTCCGATAAAGCACTGCTTTAGTTAAGAGGTTCTTTGTAAAAAAATTTAGTCTAAATACTTGCCTTTTTGATGTTTTGATGTAGAATTGCCTAGTTATTCTGAGGGAGAGAGAAAATGCTGAAAATAGGGATAAACGGATTCGGAAGAATCGGAAGAATGATTTTACGGGCCTATGAAGAGTCTGAGAAGTACAAAAATATAACAATTGCCTGCGTTAACGATCTTTCGGACAAAGCGACAAACATTCATATCTTAAAGTACGATTCAGTTCATGGAGCTTTTGGGGCAAACATTCGAGAGACGGAGGAGGGGATATCCGTAAATGGAAAAGATATAAAGATGATTTCTGAGCCTAATCCAGAATTGATAAACTGGGAAGAGCTCGGAATTGATATAGTTTTTGAATGTTCCGGAAGATTCACTAAAAAGGTTGATGCGGAAAAACACGTAAAAGCGGGGGCAAAGAGAGTTATTGTTTCCGCTCCTTCAGAAGGCGCAGACATAACTGTTGTTTACGGGGTCAATCATCGTGATATAAATGATTCGCATAAAATTATTTCAAATGGCTCCTGTACGACGAACTGTTTAGCTCCAATTGCTTATTTATTAGATAGAGAGTTTGGTATCGAATGTGGTTTTATGACAACTATCCATGCCTATACTGGCGATCAAAAATTGGTTGATACGGCTCATAAAGATTTGAGAAGGGCAAGGGCAGCAACGCTTTCTATGATTCCAAGTACGACCGGGGCGGCGAAAGCGGTCGGTCTCGTTCTTCCGCAACTTAAAGGAAAATTGGAAGGGACCGCGATCAGAGTTCCAGTTCCAAACGTATCGCTTGTTGATTTGAAATGCGATCTTAACCGGATTGCGATAGCGGAAAATGTAAACGAAATTATGAAAAATGCTTCTAATGGAGAGTTTAAGGAGATTCTTGGTTATAACGACGAACCTCTTGTCTCATCTGATTTCAATCATTCGAAATTAAGTTCAATTTTTGATGCAACTGGAACGACGTTAATTGGAGGAAAGTTTTGTCGGGTCGTATCGTGGTATGATAACGAGTTTGGTTTTTCGAATAGAATGCTAGACTTAGCTGATTATATAGGAAAGATCTAAGCGCTATTCAAGTTTTTTTAATTCGAGTAACATAGGAGTAGTTAGCGACTTGGACCGTATCCTTTATGCTGTGGAACATTTATGTTTGGCGCCGGCCAGGTGACTCAAGCTTTTAAGCAATTGTTCCACGTGGAACATTTTATGTTTTATGAATAACCATAAATCCTGCCTGGCCCAGCCTGAATAGACCGTAAACCAAGCTTAAATGATTTTTGTATTTTTTTTATGATGCTTTAAGAAAGGATGTGTATAAGCACTCTCTTCACCTTTTACATATAGATTACCAAATATCATGCTTAAAGTATTATAAAACGCAAAAGTCGTTATGAACGTATGCATCGAAAATTGGTAATTATTTTTTATAATTTATGGAGATATTAGCGTTTTTGCTTGATAAACTGCCGATGGAATAGGAATTCTTGCCCTCATCCTGGATACTGCGTTTGTCTTGATATTTTCGGTAATTCTTCTGAAGTTTAGAGATGGTTTTCGAGAAACTTTCTTTTTTTCTATAACTTTCTGCCGAGGCTCTTCTTGTGATACAAAAGATCCAATTAGGGTTCCAGAGATAAAGAAAAGGAAACAGCAGACTAGAATTCCCGAGATAAAGATCCATTTTCTCACGTGCAAATTCCGATTTTGCTTACTATTTCATGCGCGAATTTAGAAATGCTCCCTGCCCCTGCAAAAAGAACTATATCATTTTCACCAAATTCCTCTTTTCTCATTACGGTTTGCAACATTGACTCTAACTCATCTTTATCAGTTACAAAAAAAACTGCCTTTCCTTGATTTTTTAGTTCATTATATAAATCGTCCGAAGTTATTTTAGCAGACTCCGTATCATCTGCTTTATAAACTGGAAGTATAATAACGATATCTGCACCTTCGAAACATTGGCGAAATTCATCAAATAACGTATTAAGCCTTGTAAATCTATGAGGCTGACATATTAGTAAAATTTTTCCAGTTGTCCTCTGGCGGGCCGAGTCTAAGAGAGCTCGTATTTCAGTTGGATGATGAGCATAATCATCTATAATGAGTGATTTCTCGATTTCTCCAATTTTTGTAAATCGCCTACTGACTCCGGCGAATGAAGCAAGCGTAAACTTAACGATATCTATGTTAATTCTAAGTTCGTATGACATAGCTATGGCGGAAAGCGTGTTCCTAATATTATGATCTCCGAGGAGGGGAATTGAAATATCACTTATCGTTTCCTTACCGTATCTTACATCAAAAACAGCGCCATTCTCTGTTTTTCTAATATTTATCGCCTTGAACATGGAGTCCTTTTCAATTGAATATGTAACTATTCGTCTGTCCGTTATATCTCTTACAAGCTCTGCGACGTTCTCATCATCAACGCAAGCTATCCCAGAGCCATAAAATGGAAGATTATTGAAAAATGTCCTGAATGCTGTTTTAAGATTATCAAATCCCCCGTAGTGAGTTATGTGTTCTCGATCTATATTAGTTATTATACCAATCGTTGGAAAAAATTTGATAAAACTTCCATCAGACTCATCAGATTCTATGACAACCCAATCACCTGAGCCCAATTTAGCATTTGTTTTATAGGAATTTATTATTCCTCCATTTACCACAGTTGGATCAAGTGACGCCATCTCAAGAATGGCGGCACAAATTGATGTAACAGTGGTTTTACCGTGAGACCCCGCCACAACAATTGATTTCTTAAACCTGACAAGCTGTGACAACATTTCTGCTCTGGAAAGACAAGGTATTTTAAGGGCGCGAGCTTTTCGTAGTTCCGGATTATTTGGGTTGATTGCGGATGAATAAACGATGATATCCGTATTTTCAATATTTTTTTCAGTATGTCCTATAAATGCGGTAATTCCAAGCTTTTCCAATCTATCTATATTTTGAGATTTAGACTTATCGCTACCTTGAACGATATAGCCCAGTGAGTGAAGAATTTCCGCAAGGCCACTCATACCAATTCCCCCAAGCCCTATGAAATGGATAACTATATTGTCATAATCATTGCGAACTGAAAGCATTTTATTGATACACCTTTCCACTACAAGTCATGATTATACAATTCTTTTTCGACAACTTCCGCAAACTTTTTTGTAATATCCTTGGTTTGTATTTGGCATAAATTACCTCTCATCGTTTCGATTTTATTTTTATTTTTCACTAATTCTATGAGAGTTTTAGTAAGTTTATCTTTAGTTAAATAATCCTCTTCTATAGCAATTGCCGCGTTTTTCTTGGTTAAAAAGTTTGCATTTTCAATTTGGTCTCCATTGATGGACTTTCCATATGGTATTAAAATAGATGGCTTTTGAAATCCTATTATTTCAAAAATACTAGAAGCTCCAGCTCTTGAAATTATGAGATTGGCTTTTTGATAAAGTTTTCCGATATTTTTAAAAAAGCTTTCCACAATATTTTTAACGTTGTGGCTATCATACTTCGCTTTTATTCTCGATATATCTTCAACTCTTCCTTGGTGAAAGACTTCAATTTTTGTAAATTTTGAGAAATCGCAAATAGCTTCAACGACTTCCTTCGAAAAAATTTTTGCCCCCTGGCTTCCTCCAAAAATTAGTATGATAAATATATCATTGTTATGAAGAGTAGTAACTGGGTTATAGAGCTCTTCATACCGTGTTGGGTTGCCTATATAAATGTTTTTTTCATTTTGAGATAATTTTTTTGTTTCAGGAAAGGAAGTAATTATTTTTGTTGCCATTTTAGATAAAAACTTATTTGCTTTCCCTATGATTGCGTTTTGTTCATGAACGAAAGTTTTTATACCTAATAACTGAGCTGATAAAAGGAATGGAACGGACGGATAGCCTCCAAACCCTATGACTAGCTCAGGCTTTATCTTGAAAATACGGAAAAGGCTTTTTGATGTATTGATGAGTAGCGAAATGCATAACTTTGCCCTGCTATCCGTATGAATTTTTTGAATAATTATCGAATCTTTGAAATTTTCAATATATCTGAAACCACGAGTATCCGTTGAGAATACAATATCATATCCCCTTTTTTTTAGCTCTTTCGCAACACAAAGCGCAGGGAAAACGTGGCCTCCAGTCCCCCCTGACGTTATCAATATCCTCTTGCTCACTATCGTCCAAAATTGCATAATGAAGGCATTTACATAATATCATTATTCTTGGCAAATTTATGAAGATTATAAAATCCTCGATATGTCATTTCAGAAACCGATTACTATAAAGGTCTCGCTTTAAGAAGATCTTTCTCTGTTGTTAAAGCATTAACTCCAGGTAATTTATATCCTGAAACAAATTCTAAAAAAGCGCCGCCAGCCGTTGAAACAAAGGACATATCGCTCTTGTGATTACCTATGGAAGCTATAGTTTCGCCTCCCCCAATAACGGAAATTAAGGAGCCCGATTTTGTTTGTTTGGCTATAAAGTTGGTTATGATATCAGATGCTTTATTAAAGTTAGCAAATTCGAAAGCTCCAAGAGCTCCGTTCCATAGTAAAGTTTTTGAACTTTTTATAATGTCTAGTATATTCGCAGTTGTCTTTTCTCCGATATCGAAGCATGAGTACTTCTCAGGTATTGATTCTATCGGACAGTTTTTTCCATTTGTATCAAGATCTTTTGAAACTGTGAAGTCAATCGGCAAAATGATTTTTGCGGTTGTATTTTCAATTATATCAATTGCGGTTTTAAACTGCTCTTTCTCTACCATTGAATTTTTTAAATCAATTCCCTTTGCGGATAAAAAGGTATTTGCCATTGCTCCGGCTATTATTAGATAGTCCGCTATATTCGATATTCTTTTTAAAACATCTATTTTTGACGAAACCTTCGAGCCTCCAATGATTGCAGAGAACGGTCTGGTTATATCTGTAATAACACTGGAAATGCCGCATATTTCCTTTTGAAAAGATTTTCCTGCAAATGATGGAATATGCTGAGTGACTGCGCAAACCGAAGCATGCGCTCTGTGAGAAACGGAAAAAGCTTCATTTATATAAACATCACCAAATCTAGCTAGCCTTTTTGATAACTCTTCGTCATTTTTAGTTTCTCCTTCATAAAATCTCAAATTTTCTAAAATCGTTATTTTTCCGCTAATTGACTCTGGCTCAATATCAAAGATGGAGGCCTTTTCAAAATGCACGTCTACTCCAAGAATTTTTTTAACGCTATTTACAACATTTATTAAAGAGAATTTTGGATTTACAATATCTTCAAGTTTGGGTCTTTTGTAATGGGAAATTAAAATCACATTTAATCCTAAATCTAAAATACTTAAGACAGTATCTTTTATCGCATAAACTCTTGACAAGTCTTCAACGTCGGATGGCAAATTTAGATCGCATCTAACGAGGCAGCGCCTGATGTTTTTATTTTTAAAAACGAAATTTTGAAAATCTTCGAAAGTTCTAATAGCCATAATGATCATATCTCCTTTGTGTTCGCTTTGAGCCATTCCAACGTGCATTCATCACCTTTAAACCTTTCTGAAAATTTGTCATAAACCTTTTGGTGATAATGATTAATCCACTTTAATTCAAAATTGCTAAGCATCGACTTGTCAATCAATTTTTCGCAAAATGGAATATAGTTCAGTGTTTCAAACTCAACAAAGCCAATTTTGCTAGACTCTTTCGTTAACAGCATGTTTTCCAAACGAATTCCAAAATCTTCGAGATATATACCGGGTTCTACTGTGATAACCATGTTGTTCGTTATTTCTTCTACGGAGTTTGGAGAAATTCTTGGGTGCTCGTGAACGTTTGCGAAACTTCCAACACCGTGCCCTGTTCCAAATGGATAGTCATGCCCTTTACTCCATATAAAAAACCTTGCTATTGAGTCTAAATAACAGGCCTTTGTTTTATCTGGAAATTTCATCGACGAGAACATTATGATGGCTTTCAATACTATCGAATAGATCTCAATTAGCTTCTTATCTGGATTCTGGCCTCTGTAAATGACCCTGGTCATATCCGTAGTTGAATTGTTAAAATGCGCTCCAGCGTCAAACAAAAACAATCCATCAGAATCGATAATCGCGTTTCCGCAAGATTTCGGATTGTAGTGCACAAATGATGTGCTTTTTTCGAAAGAAGATATTGAGTTAAAGCTTAGTGAAACAAAGTTATCGCATCTTTTTATGTCGTTTTCAAAGAACTCTGCAATATCAATTTCAGTTGAGCTTTTAACTATCTCTGCAAAAGCTAAAGTTTTTATAAAAGATAAAGAAGTTAATTCCGCCGCTTTTTTCTGGTTTTCTATCTCTGTATCATTCTTTATAGCCTCAAACTTACCATAATCCACCTCTTGAGGTTTTACAAAAAAATCATTGTTTTGAAGGATCATTGGAAAATAGGTGGGAGTTCTTGATAGATCCATATTAACACCTGATTTTTTTTGAATTTTTATAACATCTTCGAATTTAGAAATGTCCACAAATTCAAAGTCGTTAGTCATTACATCAAGCTTCAAATCACAAAACAGTATTGGCCGTTCTTCCTTTTGTATAAATGCGACACAATTCGGCAAAACGCATTTATCCTCTGAGGGGGGAACCCTTACTCCAAAAAACCACCCTACAGTAGCTGGATCAGAGATTATAACTGACTCTCCATTTTTCAATGTTTGTTTTACTTTGTTTATTCTGCTTTTTCTTTGCTCTCCAGTATGTTTTTCATTTATAAGATAGATGTTTGACTCAGACTTTTCAAAAGAGGGGAGAGGATAGCTATCGATTAATTTTATGTTTATTCCAGCCGATTTGGATAGCTTTAAGAGCGATAAGTATGACTGATATGTTGCTGAAAAGTAAGCTACGGCCAGTGTTTGTCCTTTACTTAGTATGCTCGTTACCATTTTAGTTGTATTAAATTCGGGATACATTTCCACTTGCCATAACGCCTCATTCGTTTGTTCTTTTGCTTGTTTTTGGTATCTTCCGTCAACAGATAGGATGGCTCTATCTTTTGAGACAACGGCTCTTCCGTTAGAACCAGAAAAACCGGATACGTATTGAATTCCAGATACCTCCGATTTGAAGTTTCCAAAAAAATTATGCATAGAAATCAATATCGCGTCTACACCAAGTTTTTCAATTTCAATTCTTAGTTTCGATAAATTAGCGTTAAAATCCATCATTAAATTTCCCTTTTATACCTTTTTGAAACTTCATCTAAATCTGAAAGTTCCGTTAGTATCAGCTCAAGATCGCTCAAACATACCATGCTCTCCTTATCACAAGGGGCATTTTCTGGAACATCGTGAACCTCCATAAATATTCCAGCAACTCCCACTGCTATTGCTGCTCTTGCTAAAATTGGAGCAAACTTGCGCTCTCCTCCGGAAGATTCACCATTGGCAGATGGTAATTGAATCGAGTGGGTTGCATCAAATATCACGGGGTATCCATTTTTTTTCATGATAGGAAGCCCTCTAAAATCAACGACTAGGTTATTGTATCCGAAACAAGCCCCTCTTTCACAAAGCATTACTCCTTTTGCTCCGAATTTCTCCAATTTAGATGTTACATTATTCATATCGCTTGGAGAAATGAACTGCCCCTTTTTTACATTTATTAGTTTTTCAGTTTTTGCTGCAGCTTCAAGAAGATCTGTTTGGCGACATAGAAAAGCCGGAATTTGCAGAATATCAGCTACGTTCGCGACGATTTTACACTGATTTGGTAGGTGAACGTCTGTCAAAATTGGAACGTTAAACTTCGTTCTAACTTCTGAAAGTATTGCTAATCCATCTTCAATGCCAACTCCACGCTTTCCAGTAATGCTGCTTCTATTCGCCTTGTCAAAAGAAGATTTAAAGATATAGTTTATAGCCAACTTATCACAAATATCTTTGATCTTTTTGCACATAAAAAGAGAATGCTCGAGTGACTCTATCGCGCATGGCCCCCCAATAAATGTAAAAGGCAAATTGTTTGAAATGTTAAAATTACCGATAGAAACCGATTTCACGTGAGTTCCTCATAAATCTTGTTGTTAGGCATTATACCTCAACAGTAAGCTATGGTCAAAATTAAGAGATGCTTAGCATCAAACCTAGCTAATTTTAAATTTCTTTCATATAAGTTTGGTATTTTTTATTTTTAGAAAGTTCTGCGTGAGTTCCAAAAAGGGATTCAGAGCTATCTAGATAGAGGATTTTATCGGAATAAATGATGGTTTTTGGGTTACTTGTTATTATCAACATAGTTTTCTGCTTTGAGCAATAATCGACGAAGTCATAAAACAAGTTCTTTGAGTCGTCCGATTCGAAAAAAGCGGGCGTGTTGATTAAAATTATTTTTGGATCTTGTATGAGAATTCTCGTGATTTGAAGTCTAAATAGGGATTCTTGGGGCAAGGCAATGTTCTCGTGTTTATCAAACATGGGCAAATCCAATTCTTCCAGTAAATCTGTTTTTTCGGAAATTTTAATCATTTTTTCCTCATCTTGTGTCGTGAGTTTTATGTTTTCGCGAACCGTTCCGTCGATTAGGGCAAAGTCTTCCTTAAAGATGCCGATCAAAGATCTTATAGTTATTTTGCTAATGTTGTTAATTGAAGTTCCGGATATATATATTTTCCCGGATTGAAGGTTGTAATATTTCAAAATTAACTCGAAAATATACGATGCATCTTCGGAATTTTTACCTATTATTGAAACAGATTCTCCGGGCAATATGGAAAATGAAACATTATTTAAGATAGGGGTATCTGAAAGTTTCGTCGGGTCCTGAAAGGAAACTCCATGAAAAGTTATAAATAAACTTTTTTCATCTATTGGTTTTTCGTTGGGGCAGTCTGTTTCATGTGTTCTGTATTTATAAATATCCGCAATCTTCATGTCTCTTATTTTCGCGCATCGGAAGAGAGAAATAAGGAATGCGATATAGATGAAAATAGATGTTAGATAGATTGGGGCAATCATGGGTACATCAAACAGACTTAGCTTAAGGTAATCGAGTTTGATAAGATATAAAAAGCAGGCAATCAAAAAAAGCAAAAATACGGAAAAGAACGATTTCCATATAGTTTTTGTGATATCTCCAGTTGTTTTTTGCAGAATCAATCTTTCTTTCTCATCAAGTTTTTTAATTACAAATTCTTCAGAATCATAAAATTGGATTCCTTTAGAGGCTATGATTATTTTTTTCACATACGAAATGAAATAATTTTTATATGCCCTAACATCGCAAGCGCAGATGATTTTATTTAGCACTTTTGTCATTATGGTTAATAAAGCACACGAACTTGTATAGGCAAATGCGGAACTTGGAGCTATTGCTATTCCCATAGATACCGTTGTTATAAACGCCAACAAGAGTGGGATAACAAGCCCCAAAAAACTAAAATTTTGCTTTTCATAAGATCTAAGTTTAGTTAATGTATCTTTTGTTATTTCAGAAACCCTTGCCGTGGACACCCTGTTTGAATCTGTATTTATAACATCGTGGCTAAAATTTTTTAATTTTTCCAAAACTTTCTTTCTTATGAAAACGCTAGAGTAATACCATAAAAGAAGGAAAGAAATTGCAAGAATAAGCAATGAAGACGCTTTTACATAAAACGATAGGGATTCATCTGTAGACTCTATGAAGTAGCGGTAAAAGATTCCAAACATTCCTATTGGAATTATTAGCAGCGAAAAAAGATATGCGATAATTGGACACTGCTTCATTAAACTAATTTTGCTAAACAACTACGTTAACAACCCTGTTCTTAACAATTATAATTTTTTTGATGTCCTCTTCTAAAACTTTTCCCAAGATTAACTCGAGTGTTTTGGATTTTATAACTGAATCTTCCGAATCTTTTTCTATCTCGAATGTCCCGCGCAATTTCCCATTAATCTGAATCGCCATGTTTACAAAGTCTGCCGAGGCGAGCGCTTCATCAATTTCAGGCCAAGTTTCGTTTTGAAGAAGTTCTTTTTTTTTAAAAAGCTCCCATATTTCATGGCATATGTATGGGGTTACGGGATAAAGTATCTTTATGAAAGATTCAAAAGCAAATTTGAGGGAAGTAGCAGATTCGGAGCTTAATCTTGATTCAATCTCATTGAATAATTCACGTATCAAAGCTACGGCTTTGTTAAGGGAAATAGACTCATAGCTCGTCTTAATCTTTTTCAGATATACATGAGTTGTTTTGATCAGGGAGTCATCTCCACTTGCATCATTTTTCATTTTATCATGAATTTTCCCAAAAACTTTCCAAACCTTGTTGAGAAATCGCAAGGCTCCATCGAGAGCATCCGTATTCCAATCAAAGTCTTTTTCCGGAGGGGTGTCTGAAACCATAAACATCCTTACAGCGTCAGCCCCGTGAGAGTCTATTATTTTTTGTGGACTCACAGTGTTCTTTTTGGATTTACTCATTTTTTCAAAAGAAAATTCAAAAACGTTTCTGCCATCACGATCTATTATTTTCCCATCTTTCGTTTTAACGATCTCATCTGGATATACCCAATTTCCATCAGAATCTTTGTATGATTTGTGACAAACCATACCTTGGGTCAAGAGAGATCTGAACGGAATCTTTGAATTTAGATATCCCATATCGTGAAGGGCGAGCATAAAAAATCTTGCATATAGCAAGTGTAAAACAGCGTGTTCAATCCCACCGATACAGATATCAACCGGCATCGCGATATCTGAGATTTCTTTATTGATTGGATCGTCACATTTAGAATCAAGATATCTCATAAAATACCAAGAAGATTCGAAGAATGTGTCAAGCGTATCTGTATCTCTAAGTGCCTCGATGCCACATATTGGGCATTTAACATATTTCCAGTTTGGATGATTTGCTAAAGGATTTCCTTTCCCGTTAAAGTTAACATCATCCGGAAGTAAGACTGGTAGATCAGCTGGGACGATGCCGCATTTTTTGCAGTGTATGATTGGGATAGGACATCCCCAGTAACGCTGTCTTGAAATTAACCAATCACGTAATCTATAGGTTGTTCTTCGTTGACCTATTCCAAGCTCTTCAAATTGCGTTATCATATACGATTTCGCTTCTTCTATATTCATCCCATTCAAGTATTCCGAATTAATATGACCCCCGTCTCCTATGTAAGGAAGGTCTTCTTTTGATTCGATAACGGGTATTATGGGAAGATCGTATTTTTTGGCAAAATCAAAATCTCTCTCATCATGAGCTGGGCATCCAAATACGGCTCCCGTCCCGTAGTCGATCAATACGAAGTTTGCGATATATATCGGAATCTTTCCACCTTTTATAACCGGATGTTTCGCGTGAAGTCCAGTAAAAATACCATTTTTTTCATTCTTCTCAAGAGCCTCCTCTGTTGTTGCTCCTTTTTTACAACAAAAGATAAAGTCCGCAACTTCCTTGCTAAGGGTAGCCAATTCTCGAGAAATTTCATGATCTGGAGAGAGAGCTAAAAAAGAGGCGCCAAAGATCGTATCCGGCCTTGTCGTAAAAACTGAGAGCTTTCTCAGATCTTCATAAATTTCAAAATTAATCAATGCTCCTTCCGATTTTCCTATCCAATTTTCCTGCATTTTTAAGACTTTTTCAGGCCAATTCCCTTTTAAATCTTCTATTCCAGAAAGTAACTCTTCTGCATAATCTGTTATTTTCAATGACCACTGATCTAGCATTTTTTTCTCGACTTCTGCGCCAGATCTCCAGCCCTTTCCATTTATAACTTGCTCGTTTGCAAGAACGGTTTGTTCGACTGGATCCCAGTTAACATATGATTTTTTACGATAAGCAAGGCCAGCTTTATATAAATCCAAAAATATTTTTTGTTCTTTTGAATAGTAGTCTTCGGAGCATGTGCTTATTTCGCGTTCCCAATCATACATGTATCCAAGAGGCTTAAGTTGTTCTTTCATATTTTGGATATTTGAATTTGTCCAAAGCTTTGGATGGCCGCCATCTTTTATTGCGGCATTTTCAGCTGGCATTCCAAAAGAATCCCAGCCCATTGGGTGAATAACAGCGAATCCGAGCATCTTCTTATATCTGGAAACTACATCACCTATTGTATAGTTTCTAACATGTCCCATATGCAATTTTCCAGAAGGGTAAGGTAGCATTTCCAAGACATAGTATTTCTTACCTTTACTTCTCTTTATTTCGTCGTTTGAGAGCGTGTATCGCGAAAAGGATTCAATCCATTTTTGTTCTATATATCGAAAGTCATATATGTCTGAAAACATTTTACGTAAACTTTTTCCTCAAACTCTGTGGAGCTGATTGTAGCTTATTTATGTGTCTAAAAGCAACTTTACAGAGTAAATGAATATTAATAAAAAAAAGTCACCAAGGTTGTGTTGATTTTTAAGGAAAATTTATAAATAACAATTTAAAATTTTAAATAGAGAAGTTAAATTATCTTAATGGGAATTAGCTTGAAAACTCCGCAAAATCTAATTTCAGACATAAAAAGATATGCGGATAGTGTGGATGAAACTCTCATAAAAACTGCTTACACTTTTGCGTTGAGCAAGCATGGAACTCAGATAAGAGAGTCAGGAGATCCTTTTTTTTCGCATCCAATTGAGGTTACAGAGATCTTGATTTCGCTCAAAATGGATCAGGATACAATTGTCGCAGGGATGCTTCATGATACAGTTGAGGACACAGACACGACAATTGAGGAAATTGAAAACTTGTTCGGAAAAAATATTGCCAAAATTGTCAATGGAGTAACGAAATTGTCGAAATTTGAGTTATCCTCTATTGCTGAAAAGCAAACTGAGAATTTTAAAAAATTACTACTTTCAGCCGCTGCTGATATAAGAGTTCTCGTTATAAAACTAGCGGATAGATTACATAACATGAGAACACTAAAATATAAAAGAAAACAATCAAGAAGGCGGTATATAGCAAAGGAGACTCTCGAAATATACGCTCCACTTGCCGAAAGAATTGGAATCATAACTATAAAAGAGGAGCTACAGGATATAGCTTTTATGGAATTTCATCCAGATATCCACGAATCCATAAAATCCAGACTGAGAAAACTATATGAATCGTCCGAACAAACTGTGGCCACAATTACTAATAAACTCTCAGAGTTATCTAAAACGATTGGAATAAATTGTGTTATTACTGGTCGAATCAAAAGTCCGTATTCAGTGTGGGAAAAGCTAAATGTTAGAAATATATCATTTGAGCAGTTGTCAGATATAATGGCTTTTAGGATAATCGTTGATACTATCCCTCAGTGTTATCAGGTATTAGGAAAAATACATAGAAACTACCCGCTTATTCCTGGAAGATTTAAGGATTATATAAGTACTCCAAAAAACAATAGCTATCAGTCGTTGCACACCTGTGTTATAGGACCACTGAACAAACGTATTGAAATTCAAATAAGAACAAAAGAAATGCATTTAATCGCTGAGTATGGAATCGCTGCTCATTGGGACTATAAGCTGGGAGGAGTTTCCGGAAAAGCAAAATCAAAAGTGAATCGGCAATGGATGAATAACTTGCTTAACATATTGCAAAATACTTCCGGCATCGAAGAATTTTTGAAAAGCTCAAAAACTGAAATACTATCATCTGATAGCATATTTTGCATTACTCCAGACGGAACAATTATATCTCTCCCTAAAGGGGCCTCTGCCTTGGATTTTGCTTATTATATTCATTCTGATATTGGAAATCACGCAATTGAAGCTAAGATTAATGGAGTGCTTTCTCCTCTTCAGACCGCTGTTGAAAATGGGGATCAAATCGAAATATTGATAGATTTTCAAAGTTCTCCAAAAAGCTCATGGGAAGATTTTGTTGTGACTATAAAAGCAAAAGCGGCATTGCGGAAAGCTTTAAATGGATTTGAGAGGGAAAAAACAGAAATAATTGGAAAAAGTAATTTTGATGAATTTTTTCAAAAACGTGATATAAAAATTTCTGAAACCGAGTTGAAAAATATCGCGAAATCTTTAAAGTTTAGATCAATATCCAACTTTTTCTATTCGATTGGAGCTTGCGAAACGACGATGAGAGATGTCTTGTTAGTATATAATAAGCTGCAACAGACTAATTTGGAGCTATATTCCGATGAAGAAGAAATATCTAAGTGTATACAAAAGAAAACTTTTCCCGTGCTCGGTCTTCCGAATTTGCCAATATTGCCAACAGATTGCTGCGCCCCTGTTTCTGGAGATAGGATTGTTGGAAATGTGTTCAAAAACAAAGGCGTCGAAATACATTTTGAAAATTGTGTAATTTCTAAAAGTAGGGAGTATTCCTCAGAAGCGCGTATAATACCTTTATCTTGGAAAACTGAAGCCTTTGATAAAGATAAGAAATATTTAGCAAGACTGTCTATATCGATAATGCATGAACCTGGAAATTTGGCAAAAGTTGCGGAAATTATAGAGAGAAGAGAGGGGGGGATAATGAATCTCAAAATTGGAGAAACATTCAAAAATTTTGTTCAACTTCAGATAGAACTTGAGGTCAAAGATATTGCTCAATTAACAATGATAATAGCGGATCTCAGGAGCGCAGAGTTTGTTCAAAAGGTGATAAGGGGATAGCTTAACATAAGCTAATCATTTTCAGAAAATTATATTAATTTAACCTTCGCAAACCTTTTTTTTCCTACTGAAATAAGACAGTCCTGATTCAATGTTTTGTCATAATTATCAACGATCTGTCCATCGATTCTTACGCCTTTTCCATCTATTAACCGTTTTGCTGTTGTCTGAGTTGCAGCCAAATTGATGAGGACCAAAACCTTATCTATTTTTGTCGTCCTCTCTATCATAAAAATTTCAAGATTTCCAAGATCATACTCGGCCTTTTCAAAAAGTCCTTTTGCGGTTTTATTGATATTTTGTAGTTCAACTTCTGGATGAACTAATTCTGTTATAGAATTTGCCAAAAGTACTTTTCCTTCGTTTATTTCTTTTTTTCCGATTAAGGATTCATATTTATCGATCTCAGTGATTTCAATATCAGTGAACAATTTCAACAGTTTTGTTAAATCTCGATCATCGACGTTTCTCCAGAATTGCCAAAAGTCGAATGGAGATGTTAAGGTTTCATCTAGCCAAACGGTGCCTTTTTCTGTCTTTCCCATCTTTTTTCCGTTTGCATTTGTAAGAAGTGGCATTGACATTCCGATTGCGGTTTTTCCGGTTCTGCGCCTTATCAAGTCAACTCCAAAAATCATATTGGACCACTGATCAGCCCCTCCTATTTGCAACTTACAGCCATAATTTTCGAAAAGATAAAGAAAATCATACGCTTGAAGCAACATGTAGTTAAACTCTAGAAAACTTAGATGCTGTTTCCTTTTAAGGCGCATAGAAACGCTATCCATCGTTAACATCTTGTTAACCGAAAAGAGCGGTCCAAAATCTCTCAAAAATTCCATGTAATTTATTTTTGAAATCCAATCTTCATTGTTCAAAAGGAATGCTGGGTTTTTGCAGTCGTCAAACTTTATCAGTTTTCTCAATTTTCCAGTTATCGATTCTATATTTTCAAGAATGGTTGAATAATCCAGCATGGCTCGCTCCACGTCTTTCCACGTCGGATCTCCGATTTTGCTAGTAGCTCCTCCAACGATAACTATCGGCTTAGCTCCGGCAAGTTGAAGCTTTTTTACCAACCTTATCCAAAGGAGGTGACCTATGTGAAGACTTTTAGCGGTTGGGTCAAAGCCAACATAAAGTACAATCTCCTTCTCATCGTAAAGCATCTTATCTAGCGCTTCGATATCAGTAACCTGATACAGAAATCCACGGCTATCAAGATCATTTAGTATTGAAGATGAAAAACTCAATTCTGCAATCTTTTCAATTTTCTAGCATATCCATTTTGCTAAAATACCAAAAATATAAACTGAATTCCATAATCACGTTATGTAACTGATAAGAAGAGCGAAAAGATGGGGGCTCATTATTAATAACTCTGACTTCTGCATAGCTCAGCTTGAATAGCCCCTAACCCATGTTGAATGATTCATGTATTTCTTTCTCTTCATCCTCCCCTATTAAAGCTTGAACAAGGCGATCGAACTCAAACATAAAATGTTCCACGTGGAACAATTGATTTAAAAGCTTGAGAATCACCCGGCCAGCCTCAAACATAACATGAATTCGGCGGCCAAGTCTGAATAGACCGTAAACCATGCTTAAATGATTTTTATATTTTTTTTATAATGCTTTAGACAAGATATATATAAGCAATCTCT
>JAIRYO010000034.1 GCA_031267725.1 Holosporales bacterium
TTGTGATATGCTAAGCTTGTGCTTGCAAAACGAGAGAACAACTCAGGTGTTGCGGCCGGACCCGACCGGAGGTCCCCCAGTGGTGGGTGGGGGCTAGGGATGGAATACATAGAGTATCATAAAAAGCTTAATAAAACGTTAATTCAGAGGAGTTTTTTAAAGGTGTATAGATATAGTTTAATTATAGTAGAGCTGCCTAGATTCTGCTTGACTTTTGAAGGAAGTTTTTCAGAGTCATCGCAAACATAAAATGTTCCACGTGGAACAATTGGTTTAAAATCTTGAACCATTTAGGCGGCTTCAAACATAACATTACTCCCTCATAACCCAACCTGAATAGGCAGCAAACCATGCCATACCTACATATGTTTAGGAGGATTTAAAAAGATTATTCAGCAGCTTCATGTCCTCAGGTATTTCTGAATTAAAAACTAAATTCTCTTTCGTGAATGGATGTAGAAATGAAAGCTCTTTTGCATGAAGAGCCTGTCTAGCAAAACTTCTAATTAGTTCTGGATAAGTCTTTTCTATTTTAGATTTGGCATATACCTGATCTCCAATTATATGGTGTTTTATGTACTGCATATGAACTCTTATTTGATGTGTTCTTCCTGTTAATAATTCACAATTAATCCTAGAAATTCCTTTTGTCGGAGTGAAATAAACCGATTTTTCAACCTCGTATAGGGTTGTTGAAGTTTTACCATTGGTTTCGCATACCGTGTAAGTCTGTCGATTTTTAGGATTTCTAATGATAAAAGTTTGAATTTTTCCTGCTTTTTCAAAAGGTACACCAAAGACAAAACATATGTATTTTCTGCGCATTGACTTTCCCTTTTCTGAGGAAAATAAGGCAGAAAAAGCAAAATGAGCCTCATTTGTTTTAGCAATTAGCATAAGTCCAGAGGTATCCTTATCTATTCTATGAACTATCCCGGGCCGAAATTTTCCGCTAATGTCAGAAAGTGAGTTTATAAAATGGTACTTTATTGCGTTAACAAGGGTTCCGGATTTATGTCCAGGAGCCGGATGACAAACCATTCCAGCCGGCTTATTTAATATCACGATAAACTCGTCTTCAAATAGAATATCTAATTCAATGTTTTCTGGAATAATTTCATACTCATTTTCAAGCTCTTCGTTTTCCATAGCAACGTAGCACGATTTTAACACTTTCCTTGATGAATCCTGAATTTTAAGTCCGTCGATAAATACTTTTCCATTCTTTATCAGTTTTTGAATTTGAGACCTGGAAAGTCCATCTGTTAATTCTGCGATTATTGTATCCAGTCTTTTTCCTACGTATTCATCAGAGATTTGCAAATTCACCTTCACTTTCTCACCTAAACTTAATCCGAACTACTTGCTATACAAAACAAATAGTCAATCCGATTATTATTCTATAAATCATAAGCAACACAAATCCATTCTTTTCCATATACTTTATACACGGCCAAATTGCGATTAATCCGATGATCATTGTTGTAAGCGTTCCTAGTAAATACTCTTTAGAGATTAAGGGAAAGCCTTGGTATTTGGAGTGAGATTCCACAAGCTCAAGGACGAGTGAGCCTAGAATGCTTGGGATTGCTAGAAGCATTGAAAAGCGTATAGCTCTATTTCTATCAAGGCCTAGCATTCTTGACGCGGTTATACAAATGCCCAATCTGCTGATTCCAGGGAATATAGAAATTGATTGAAAGCAGCCTATAATGAAGGATTTAAAAATAGATATCGGCTTACGATCTCTCCCTTTTGTTGTGGATGACGCCTTATCAAAAACGACAAGCAATATTCCAAACGTTATGCTCAAGATGCCCATAATTTTGGGAGAATTAAACTCTCTAACAAAATTCCTTGCAGTGAATCCCAAAATAACAACGGGAATTGTGCCAAAAACCAATGGCCAAAAATAGCTGTCTGATATATTTTTTTTAAAAAAAATTCCCCTAAGGATTTCACGCATTTCTTTTCTAAAAAAAAGAAGAATACCAAAAAGACTTCCGATATGAAGGGCTATCTTAAGCGAAAAAGAAAAGGTGTCAATTCTAAAAAAATGTGAAAAAAAATAAAGGTTAACTGAAGAGCTTATTGGAAGTATTTCGGAAACACCTTGGATGATACCTAAAAACACAGTTTTCATAAGTGATACCATTCAGGAGACAACGCGTCAATTGTATTTATGATATCTCAGTTTGTCAATTGTTGCTCTTTTGGTTGTATACGTTCATATAGTTTGAGACAAAAAGGAGGCCTCTTGAACTCTGCTAATATACCTCGTAGGAGTAGCTCCTTTCAAGCCTTGATGTTGCTATTATCGTAAAATTCCTCTAATTTCTTAGTAGATAACAAATCTGCATAAAAGGAATTCCTTATTCAAAACTGAGGTTAAACAATTTAAGACTTTTTAAGACTTTATTCACTTTTTCAAAAACAGCTATCTCTCAAATAGGCATTGATGAAGAAGGTTAATAAAAAATTCCGTCTGTTGAAATGGAACGACAAAAGAAACAGACATTCCCGAGGAGGAAAGCTCTTTGAGATTTATATGTTTTTTTTCAATCTCTAAACGTATAAATTCTATTATCGAATCATCCTTTGAGACCTCTTTACCAATCATGGTCACTACCCCTATATCATTGTCAAATCCTGATGAATGAGGGAGGAGGGATAATATTGCCTTAATCTCATTTTGAAATAACTTATTAAACAATAGTGATCCAGTTTCTAAAGCTATCGGATTAAACTGCTTAGTCTTTTCAAAAACTTTTTTATGGATATTCCCATTTTCGAATTTTATGAGGAACATATTAGAATTGTGAGCGATTCCCGCTATATTGTACTTTGAAACATATTCCGTTTTTTTGGTAATTCTGGTTCCTTCCCCTATTGAGAAGCTAGATAAAATTCGAAGATTGACCTCGCACTGCTTGGCGATTAATGCTGATTTTGCTTGAAGAACTTTAGAGCCAAATGATGCTAACTCCACCATTTCATCATACGAGATTTCTGGAATTTTTTTAGAAGATAAAACAACTCTTGGGTCAGCAGAATAAACTCCATCAACATCTGTATATATGAAACATTCATCCGCTTTTATGGCGCTTGAAACAAAACAAGCTGTCGCATCTGATCCTCCTCGCCCTATTGTGTGAATATCTCCCAATCGAGATATTCCTTGAAACCCAGTTATAACTGGCACGATCCCCTTGTCAATTTCCTCCATTATAGGTTCTGTATTGATATTTGAAATTTCAGCATTTGAAAATTCTCCGGTTACTTCAATCGGAATCTGCCATGCATTCATTGATTTAGCGCGAACATTCACAGAGTTTAAGCACATGGCCAACAATCCAGCAGCAATTTGCTCGCCGGCGCTTATAACAGCGTCATACTCTCTGTTAAATGAAGAATCCGAAAAAGATTTTGTCAAATCGATTAAGTGATTTGTAACTCCATACATAGCGGATGTGACAACCGCAACACGATTACCTTTTTTTACAAATTCGGTAATTATTTCCGCGACATGCTTTATGCGAGCAAGAGTTGCAACAGAGGATCCTCCAAATTTCAAAACGTATAGACTCATCATTTCCTATGATCAATTTTAATGAAACAAGCCTCCTCCATTACAATAAACGAAGGATCATATTGAACCTGTTTTACAGCTATAGAATGTTACACTGCCGTTAGTATGCACCTCTTTTCTTCTCGCGACAACATGTTGATTGAGATAAAACAATTCAGATATATGTTTGATGCCGGCCGGGACACGAAGTTACCTCTAATCCATTAATCCCCATAACTCCGGCCTGGTTCCAACCCGAATAGACCGTAAACCATGCTTAAATGATTTTTGTATTTTTTTATAATGCTTTAGACAAGATATATATAAGCAATCTCTTCACTCCTTAACATATATAACCAACCCCTTTAAGTAATATTCTAAGATTGCTATATATCATGCTTAAAGCATTATAAAAAGAAATACACAAATCATTTAAGCATGGTTTACGGTCTATCCAGACTGGAACCAGGCCGGAGTTATGGTTATCCATAAAACATAAATGTTCCACGTGGAACAATCATCTAAAACTTTAAACCATCCGGACCTCATTAAACATAGATGCTTCACGAAGAGCATTCGCGCAATCCCTCTTATGCTATTTAGTTGCGTAATTTTACTATACAATGACGTGATGTTTACTTTTGTATTCCTCGAATGAATTATCATATACCAGTTCTTTTAAACGAAACGCTCGAGATTTTAGCTCCCAAAAATACCGAAAGAGCGTTGGACTGCACTTTTGGAGGAGGGGGGCATACTCGAGCTTTATTAAATTCTTCTGAGTGTTATGTTTGCGGAATTGATAGAGATCCTGAGGCTAAATTTCGAGCAGATAGCTTGAAAATTCAATATGGAGACAGGTTTGATTTTTTACTTGGAAGATTTTCCCAACTTTCTAAGCTACTGAAAAATTCGGATAAATTCGATATGATTATGTTCGATTTTGGAATTTCTTCATTTCAAATTGACACCTCAGAACGAGGGTTTTCTTTTTCTAAGGAAGCACCACTTGATATGAGAATGTCGAAGGAAGGAATTTCAGCTTATGATATAGTAAACTTTTTCTCAGAAAGAGATTTAGCCAACATAATTTGGACGTATGGAGATGAGAGAAATGCCAGGAAAATCGCCGCTGAAGTTGTTGAAAAACGAAAAATTTCAAAAGTTGAAACTACAACGCAACTGAGCGATATTGTAAAAAAAGTTCTTGGATATTCCTCAATAAGAAAGGGGCATAGTAAGCTCGATGCGGCAACAAAAACTTTTCAAGCTATTCGCATATTCGTAAATGATGAATTAAAAGAGATAAACGATGCGCTAGAATACATTCCGCAAATCTTGAATAATAACGCTAGGATCGCAACAATATCTTTTCATGCGCTCGAGGATAGGATTGTAAAAAGCTGGGCAAAATCAAAAAAAAATTGCTTTTTCCAAATAAATAAAAGAGTGATAAAACCTAACAAAAATGAAATACATGAAAATCCAAGATCTAGATCTGCAATTTTGCGCGGTTTTGTGTATACTGAGGATAATAGAGAAAGATGTTAAGCTGAAAAATGCGTAAAATGTTCATTTTTTCATTATTGCTTTTGGTGTTTGTTGGAGTTTTTGTTTCGGTAATAAAGTATGAGGTGGTTTTTTTGCGCAATAGTCTAAAAGAGGTAAATGAGAAAATCGAGCGATATTCCGACGATTTAGCAGTTTATGAGGCGGAATGGAGCTATCTGAATGATCCTAAACGTTTAAAATTCTTATGCGAAAAATATCTGAAGAATTTACGACCAACAGAAAATCGACAAATATTAAGTTATGATTTATTTTTAAAAAGTGATGTAAAGCGGAATTTTACCGGCAATTTCAGAACATTTTTAGATGAGGTTCTGGAAAAGGATGAAGGGAAAAATCGATAAAGATCATGCGAAATTCTCTAATAAAAAACGTATTTAAACCACTTTTTGAAGGATTTGCTCTTTGGCGAAACTCAAAGAATCATACGTCCCTTATGGAACTGTTAAGGGGGAGGCTAATTTTTTTTGGAATTTGTAGTATTTTAGCATTTTGCTGCATTTCATACAGAATCGCAGATATCATGTTTTTAGGTCGTGATCAAAAGGTTTCAAAAAAAAGTTATAAAGAATGGAAAACAATAAAAAAGGCGGATATACTCGACCGAAATGGAGAACTTTTGGCAACCAGTCTTGCCACTGCCTCTTGTTATGCAATTCCATCAGCTGTTATTGACATAGATAATACAGCGGATAGATTATCTAAGGTATTGAAGTTTAAGTCCTCCGAGGAAATTAAAAAAAAATTAATTGATAAAAACAAACACTTTGTTTGGATATTAAGGCATATTTCTCCAAAATTGCAAGAAAAGATCCTTGATATAGGACTTCCTGGAATAAAATTTCAAAAGGATTATAAGAGAGTCTATATTTATGGAAACCTTTTCTCCCATGTTTTAGGGCACACAGATATTGACGGAATCGGGCTCTCAGGACTAGAAAAATATTTTGATGAACTTGCTACAAAATCTAAAAGTTTAAAAAAACTGGTTTCGAGTTTAGATGTTAGATTACAACTGATCCTCAATGAGGAGTTGAACTGTGCCATAAGCAAGTTTAATGCTGAAGGCGGAAACGCTATACTAATGTCTGTTGATGGAAAAATTTTAGCAATGGTGTCTCTACCAGATTTCGATCCGAACAATATAAAGGGCTCGTCATTAAAATGGATGTTTAACAAGAATACACTAGGGGTATTTGAACAAGGCTCTGTGCTGAAAATTTTAAATGTTGCAATCGCTCTTGATTCTGGTTACGCAAAAGTTAATTCTGTTTTTGACGCTTCTAATCCGATCAGAATTGGGAAGTTTCTCATAAAAGATTTTAAGGGAAAGAACAGGGATTTAACCTTAGCTGAGGCATTTGTTTTTTCATCAAACATAGCTTCCGCCAGGATCGCTCAATCGTTTGGAGCAAATGTTCAAAAAGCTTATATGAAAAAATTTGGAATGTTAGATAGGACCGAGTTAGAAATTTTTGAAACAGCTTACCCAATCTTACCAAAACACTGGGGCGACACTGCTTGTATGTCTATTTCATACGGTTATGGATTAGCCGTTACCCCGCTTCAATTATTAGCGGCCGTAACTTCAATTGTGAATGGGGGAATTAAAATTGGCCCAACGCTAATACGTGACAAAGGACCTAATACATCTGAAAGGATTCGGGTTGTTTCTGAAAAAACATCAGCCATCGTTCGAGATCTGATGAGGGCAGTTGTTTGCTTTGGAACCGGAAAAAACGCCTCAATTGACGGAGTTGAAATTTTTGGAAAAACAGGAACATCCTATAAAATAAGTGGAAAAGGATATGGAGCGGACGGAAATAGGAAAAGGATAGCAACATTCTTAGGAGGCTTCCCAAAAGACAATCCAAAATATATGATATTGATTTCGCTTGATGATCCGAAACCGATCTCAGAAACTTTCGGATATGCGGCTGCGGGATGGAACGCCGCTCCCACAGCGAAAAATATTTTAAACAGAATAACCCCGATTCTTTGCGATGGCTATGCGCCTAGTGCCGATGAAGAAAGGTTAATGGTTGCCAAATTTATAACTAAGTAAAAATGATTTCCTGGACAGATATTGGGATAGTTTTATCAGCGAAAAGGCATGGAGAAAAATACAAGATTGTTAATATTTTTACAAAAGAGCATGGAAAATTTTCGGCAATGGTTTCTAACTCAAAATCGAATGCATTTTCCATTTTCTCAAATGTTGTAATTGACTATTCAACAAAAACTCAAGAATCAATGGGTTTTTGGAAGCTAAAATCTGAGAAACAGGATTGGATTTTTTTTATGAAATCCGAAAATCATGTTTTGGTTTCTCAGGGGATATGCTTCCTTCTAAATAAGCTATTGCCACTAGGAGCTCCTTATGAAAAGTTATTTAATTTTACAAAGCATCTTTTAGGCATTTTTCAAAACTTTTCAAAATCGGATATACTACTTCTATACGTCTATTTTGAATTTGTGTTACTGGATAATATAGGTTTTGGAAAAAGGATAAGCGATAATTTTGATTTAAACTTAAAATTCAACAGTTTCCTGAACTTGTCTGAAACTATTGACAAAAATGATTTTGAAAAAATTAAACATTCACTCTCTGTTACAAAAAATATTATCGAAGACAATCTGTTAAAAATAGACAATTACTATAGATCCTCAATAATCCGCCTGATTTGAACAACGCAAACAATAGTTCCAGTTGAAATATTTAATCTTTAAGCACATCTAGTTGCCATCTTCTTATAAATTAAGTACCATTACTATAGCTAGAAATGGTTGTGTGAATTTGGAGAAACTATGGATCGATTGCTTTCTATAAAGCTGACAGTTGCCAAGTTGTGCCACGAAATGGCCAACCACATAAGTGTTATGAAATTTATTCAAGAGGATCTTGAAAATGCCGGCATTCATGGCAGTAAGGATCTTTTGGAATCAATAGATCTCCTAGTGCAAACTATGGATTTTTTCAGAAGTATGTATGCTACTTCAGAAAAAAGCTCAAATATTCGGAATATCTTATTGGCTTTACTCAAACTAAAAAATATAAATCTTTTAGATAAAGATGAAATTTTTAACTCTCTTTCCTTTGAATGTGAAAGTGTTGTTTGCGGAATCATATACGTTTTGATGAAATTATGTAAAAGTGGCAATGCAATAAGCGTTTCTGGGGGGACGGATAGGATAAAGATAGGCTTTGAAGATGAAAAAACCATACCTGAAAGTATATGTGAAACGCTTAATAACGATTTCCTCGAGGAAAACGTTTTTAACATTTTTATTAGTTATATAAAAGAGCTCGCTATTTCATCTGGGATTGAGATTATCGCTGATTTTGATAACGGTTATGTACAAGTATGGAAAAGGTAGCAATTATTGATGAAAGGTTTTACGGCCGCCTCAAAACGAGGAGTTTAACCGTTAAACAGAAGGCTTTGTTTGATACTATGTTTAAAGATGTATCAATATCCTCCGGAGATGATATAAACGAAAAAGAATATAAAAAAATTTTTTTAGAAATAGGCTTTGGAAGCGGGGAGCATATAACTCAATTAGCTGTTAATACCCCTTCTAGCTTGTTCATTGGTTGTGAACCCTTCATTAATGGAATTGCTTCTCTTTTATCAAAAATTGACGAAAGTGGAATAAGCAATATTCGAATTTATCATGGAGATGCCAAAAAATTGATTAGAGAAGTTCCGGATAATTTTTTCTCTGGAGCGTTTTTGCTATTTCCTGATCCCTGGCCAAAAAGGAGGCATTTAAAAAGAAGATTTATTCAGGAAAGAACCATACTAGAAGTTCATAACAAATTGAAAAAAGAGGGATATTGGCGAATGGCTACAGATCACGAGGAGTATAAAAATTGGATCTTGAAATTGTTTAACCAAGAGAAGTTTAAAGAGTTTTTTGATTTGGATATGCTTGGTAAATTTTCTAGACCCGATCTTGACTTTTGGCCAAAGACACGTTACGAAGAAAAGGCAACGAATGAGGTTTGGTATTTCACGTGTATCAAGAAGTAGCGGCTAGTATTGTGTATTTCTGTCCAAGTTCACATTGGACCATGTAGGAGTCATTATTATCCATAGATGAGTATCCTTGCTCCAGCTGAGTAAGGGCTGCTCCTATAGAGGATATTATCAGAGTTCAAGTCATATGAACGTATACATTTCAATGAAAAATCCTTTATTAGTTTACATATTTAATATAGAATATACGTAAGAGGAGGCGGGGAAGGTCATGGTTATGGATTATCCGAAGTCAAGTGATCTCGATATTGGAACAAAAATAAAGATTCATCGCCGTTCACTAAAAATAACGCAAGGGCGGTTAGCGAAATTCGTCGGTTGTACAACTCAACAAATTCAAAAGTATGAAGGAGGATGTACGCGAATTTCAATACCCGTTTTTTTAAAAATTTGTACTTTTCTTAACACGCATCCAAACTATTTTTTTTCAAATTTTTTGTTATGTGATAATGCTAAAAATTCGGAAAATGGAAATATAGAAGTAAAACTGCTAAGCCTTTTTAGGGCACTTACTAATGAAAAGGTGAAAGAAAAAGTCGTTAATCTTATTGAGGCGGTCGTTTCTAATCTAAAATCCGAGTAACTGTTCCCTTTAAAAATTTTTCTTTGTGTTCTCTGAATTGCGTTTTATATGAATAGTCTTGGTTATTCCACTTGAGAGCAGAAAACAAAGTATTTTTAAATTTAATTGGAGGTTTTAGAATTATCACTTCAAACAATGGACATAAACCGTCATCTGATTTTAATTGTCTTATCGAAGCCTTTGTATCTAAAACTTTTTCATATTTTAAATCTGTGGTTCCGGTCGTATTTTGATTATTCTTCATTAATGTTACTTTTTCAGTTAGTGTCGAAATTATGTTTTTCATATCAATTCTCCTTAGTTAATTGTTAAAGTTCTGTTTGAGTCAATTACATGTTTTACATAACTCGACTCCAAAATTGATTCCTCAGAGCATTCATATATATTTTTGGCAATTTGTAAAATTGCAAATTGAAGATCTTTAGGGATTTCATCTTCCTTATCAGTTATTCCAGCTACATATTTGATTTCAGTGGGATATCTCGAACTATTCGTTATGATAGTAGTTTTTTCGTTAAATGTTTCCGTTGTATACGGAATTGGAAGACTTTTCCCCTTATCTATCAGCAATCTCTTAACCGATAAAACTTCCTTAACCTGAGCAAGTGGAAGTGTTATTCTTTCCGAGGAAGGAAGTTTACTTCCAAAATAAATGTATCTATATGCTTTTTTCAAGATTGATTTTTCAATATTTTGTTCAAGAATGTTTGTTGCAATTTCTATTATTTCTTTTAGATATTCTTCTTCATGATCGTTGTCTATTCTTAGATGCGCCTTCAATAAAGAAGTTTTCACTACTTGTTTAGAGCAATGTTTTATTATGGTATTCATATAATATTTCCTTTCGTAAAAAAATTGTAAAGATTGATCAGGCTCCTCTTTGAATATCGAAGTGCCTTTGAATTTGAAAGATGAGTCACCCATCAGCTTCAGTTATAGATGTTCAACATGGAATGATTTCTTAAAAAGGGAGGGGCGAGATTTAGACGTAAAAATTTTGCGTACAATCGCTGAAAGGTTGAACAGATCCCCCTCTCTATTTATAACCCTAACACAATAACTTTAATTGTCAAAAAATAAATAGTCCCATAAAAATAATATAGCGTAAGTTTTCTTTGAGACAAAAGAGGCAAAATTACTTTTCTCTAATAACTCTAACTCCCGCATGATCCAATCTGAATAAGGTGGAAACAACCTCTCCCCCCTCTCATATTAAAGCTTGAAGCATCCGACCAGCCTCAAACATAACATGACTCCGGCAGCTCAGCCTGAATAGGGAGAAAACCATGCTTAAATGATTTTTGTATTTCTTTCTTTTCATCCTTTTCTATTAAAGCCTGAACAAAGCGGCCGGCCGCAAACGTAGATCTTCAACGAATACTTAAAACCTTGAGAACCACTCGACCAGCCTCAAACTTAACATGACTTCGGCGGCTCAGCCTGAATAGACCGTAAACCATGCCCCAATGATTTGAGTACTTCTTTCTTTTAATCCTTTCCTATCAAAGCCTGAACAAAGCGGCCGGCCGCAAACGTAGATCTTCAACGAATGCTTAAAACCTTGAGAACCATCCGTCCAACCTCAAACATAACATGACTTCGGCGGCTCATCCTGAATAGACCGTAAACCATGCTTAAATGATTTTTGTATTTTTTTTATAATGCTTTAGACAAGATATATAAGCAATCTCTTCACTTCTTACATATATTACCAACCCCTCTAAGTAATATTCAGAGATTGCTATATATCATGCTTAAAGCATTATAAAAAGAAATACAAAAATCATTGGGGCATGGTTTACGATCTATCCAGGTTGCGCTGTACAGGATTCATGGTTATGTCTTTTATTATACCTTAAAGGAGCCGGCCGGATTGTTACACGTGGAACATTTTATGTTTACGTTATGAACGTATACAAGGAAGGGATATCTATAGAGGCAAAAATCTAATATACTTACCAATGAACTTTCCCTTTCCTTGATTGTAAAATCGGTTAAAAAGACATGAAACATAATATAAAAATCTGTGACAAAAACGACTTAGAAAAAATGCGAAAAGCGGGCCGTTTCGCCAAAATGGTTTTGGATTATATAGAGCCTTACATAAAAATAGATATAACAACCGACGAGTTAAATACGTTATGCCACGATTTTATAGTATCTCACGGTGCGGTCTCTGCCACCTTGAATTATAATGGGTTTCCTAAATCAATCTGTACGTCAGTTAATGATGTGATTTGTCATGGAATTCCCGGGAAGTACGCATTAAAATCTGGAGACATAATCAACGTAGATGTTACAGTAATTCTTGACGGATGGCACGGAGATACCAGCAGAACTTTCCTAGTTGGAAATTGTTCAAAACTTGCGCAAAATCTAATTGAGATAGCAAAACGCTCGTTATTTATAGGGATAGATGCTGTAAAGCCCTATGGGCATTTCGGTGACATCGGGAAAGCCATTCAAAAATTTGTTGATAAGTATGGATTTTCGATAGTAAGGGATTATTGTGGACACGGAATAGGAAATATTTTTCATTCTGCCCCAAATGTGCTTCATTATGACGCGGGGGAAAAAGGACCTCAAATTTTGCCTGGAATGTTTTTTACCATTGAACCAATGATCAATGCCGGCTCTCATAAATCAAAATTATTAAAAGATGGTTGGACAGTGACAACCACCGATAAATCCCTCTCTGCTCAGTTTGAACACACCATAGCAGTTGGAGAAGATTTCGTTGAAGTGTTGACTTTGTAACAATTCGTAATAATTTAAGGGCTTTATGATGTGGGGTATACTGTTATAACCTATACCTAAGTGGTGCATAAATGTTTGGTAATGTTTGGTAATGTTTTCTAACTTAAGGTTCGAGGCAACCATAAATTCGTGTGTTGAATTCGTTGGAGTAGGGGTTCACAGTGGCAAAAATGCCAATATGAGGATCTTTCCAGCTCCCGAGCGTACAGGAATAGTATTCAAAAGAATCGATCTTAAAAAAGGGCAAATCGTGAAACCTTCTCCAGACGCGGTTGTTGATCCCAAATTTTGCACACGTATCATCAATAAGAGTGGGGTATCAGTTTTTGTTGTGGAGCACCTCCTAGCAGCGTTCAGAATTTCTGGTATAACAAATGCTATCGTGGAATTAGATTCCGAAGAAGTCCCGATTATGGATGGCTCTGCAATTACCTTTCTTAACGAGTTCAAAAAATCTGGAATTCTGTATCAAGATTCTTTGGTTCCAGCGGTAGTTATATCTCGGACACTAACTGTTGAATCTGGAAACGGGAGAATTTCGCTGATTCCGGAAGATACCAAAAACGTATCAGTTAAGATTTCATACGACAGGATAAATCCGGTAATTGGCGAAAATAATAGACATTCGTTTGACTTGGATGATGATTTGTCAAGTCTTGCAGATTCACGAACATTTGGCTGGTTTGAGGATTATGAAAAGGTAAAATCTATCGGATTAGCTAAAGGGACTTCTGAGGAAAACACCATCGCGATCCTTTCAGATAACACAGTCAAAAACAAGGGAGGGTTAAGAAATCCAAACGAGTTGGTAATGCATAAATGTCTCGATTTAATAGGGGATATTTCCGTTATTGGATACGATATCATCGGTAAAATTGAGGGATTTAATACCTCACATCTCTTAAATAACCTGCTGATGAGAGCTTTGCTAAAAGAAATTTCATATCATAAAATAATCACTCAAGAATACACAAAAGCACTTTCTCAGACCATAAATTTCGCTTGAAACCAATCTAAGGTTGTCTGATAATAGGAAGCTACGGGAAGTAGCGCAGCCTGGTAGCGCAACTGCTTTGGGAGCAGTAGGTCGGAGGTTCGAATCCTCTCTTCCCGACCACTCTACTTTCATCCATCCCCCCTTCACCTCAGCTTCTCTATCTCATCTATAGATAGGCCTGTAATATCAGATATGTTTTCAATAGGTATTCCTTTTAGTAACATCCTTACTGCTACTTCTTTAGCTTTTTTCGCCTCACCTTCAGCTAATGCATCTGCTATTCCTGTTGCTATCTCATCTACTTTCATATCATATCCCATACATGC
>JAIRYO010000071.1 GCA_031267725.1 Holosporales bacterium
TGATTTGGAGAGAAGGTTAAAAATAGAGTTGAACCGTTGTTATAGGGAGGCTCTTGAAAAGCATCTTATTGCTTACAACTATCATGCTTCTGATTCAAAGGTTGAGCTTATTAATTCAAGAGTGAATTCCTTATTCCGAAAAAGTATGGATGATATAGACGGGGTTTGGGCCCTTTTTAATGAAATTGATATGATGGGAGAGAAGGGAAAAAAAGTACTTCCCCCCCCTTTTACGAAACAGCCTAATGGGCAAGGTATGTTGCAAGATGTGTTGGAGGCAAAGCTTGAAGTAGACAGAAACACAATAGATCTTAATAAATTAAAAGGGAAAATAAAACGCTTGGATATCTTTATAAAGGATAAGGGATCATCGGAAGACATCAATATGTCCATAGCCTCCTTGAAAGAAGACTTAGAGGCAAAACGTGAAAAAAGGGGAAGACTGTTTAAAGCTTTGGCAGAGAAAGAAAAAGAGATGTTATCGAAGAAGTTGGTGGTAAAAGAAGTAGAAGTGGAGGCAAAAGATCTTGAAGTGGAAAAGGCGGAAAAAAAACTTAAGAAAGTTTGGGAAAATATATCATTTGCACAGAAAAAAATAGAGAGGATAGAGGAGAAAATCGGAGAAAATGGATGCAATCTTTTCGTTGACGATATTTGGAACATTGAAGATGAGGATATTATTGAAACCATAGGAGAAATTGAACGAAAATGTCAAGAAGTGCTAAATCTTTACAAGGTTAGCAGTGGTATACTTACCCTAGTTTACGAGATTTGCAACGACGAAAAAATCTCTCAAAACTTGACTAGGCTCGGGTTGTTGAAAAATATGATGGAGACTAAGTTGGAGAGGACAAACAATGTTATTGTTTCTCTAGAGAGCAAAAAAAATACTTTAGAACAATTTGCGAAAAAAAAACATTTGACTCCGGAGCCTGTTGATAACATAGCGCGGAAGGATCATTTTAGGACTGCCCAAGATTTCCCGAAAGACACAAATATTTTGAATAATAAGATACTGCATTTGCTGCAACAGCTTGGAGGGGAAGTTGTAGGACAGAATTTATCTAAAATTTTACCTGAAGGAAAAGAGGTTGAAAACGTAGATGATTTTTCAGATGTCATAAAAATCATAAGTGAAGTTATAAATGAAGGTATAAATTTCACTGCCGTAGAAGATATTGTAGTTATGAGGGAACTTAATTGGACTATCCAGAAGCTGTTTGAAAAAGTGCATAGGCGTTTAGGCTACATTAACTTATCAACTTTTTCCCATTCATCTGAGTATCTTCAGGAGCGAGAGAAACTTGATAAGATCCGAGCTAATATCTTAGCTATGCTTAAAATCGTGAGAAATGGACTGGTTTTGTCGGGAGAGGAGGAAGGTGAAACATTTAAAACGAAGATAACTGAATTGCAGAAAAACTTAGAAAAAGAGTTAAATGAGATTGAGCGAGGAAAAAATAATGAAACTGATATCGATAGTGTTGTTATGAATATTAAACTAGTAAGAAGGACTATCGCTACGATTGATGAGTTATATAGTATGTTTGCCAAAAAAGAAATTAAGGCTTACGAACTTGAATTTATTGATGAGTCGCTACAGAAGAGGTTTGATTATCTAAATAAGAAGTTTGATGAGTATTTTTCTCGGGAAAAAGAAAATTTGCAGAAAGAGCTGCGGATAAAGAAGGCTGACAATGATGTGTTGGGGAGTATTGGTTTGGACATGAACCTATGTAATTTACTGAATAAAGAGATTCTTCTGCTTAACAGTATGAAGCCAGAAGTTCTAGAGCTTGAAGGTAAAATACTTTACGTCGAGAAGGAATTGCTTTTTTATCAAGGTAACTTAGAAAAGCATCTACTTGTAGAGCACACTGCGTTGGCTAAATCCCGTAATCAACTTATTAATAAAGGAAGCTTGGATCAGAATGAATTCAATGGATTGGTTGAAATTGAAGATAGAATGATTGAAAATGTGTTGTTGCTTATGGATATGTTTAGGGCGCGCTGCAAAATTTTGACTGCTAGAATTGTACTAGATAAGAAGGAGGAGCGTCTAAGTTTGCAGGATTTTGAAAACTACCAAAACGACTTACGGAGCAGTGTAGATAGGGCTATCACTCAAGGGGGGAATTTAGATGCTCTATTAGAATCCCGTATTAACAGAAAAGTGCAGACTTCTAGACTTAGGCACTTTAAAATTTTAGCGAATAGAAAAAATGACTTTAGGAGTGAATTTCTGGTCTTGATGAAGAAGACAGAATTAGAGACTGATATAGGGATTTACCATGCTCTTTTTGAGAAAGCTTTAGAATTAGGTGAATATGAATCGCTGGCGGCTGCAGGAGAAAAAGTTCTTTCCTTTAGAGAACAACTAGATGTTCTATTAGGAAAGGAACTTGCTAAAATGGGGAGTAAAATGGGGAAGAGAATAAATGAGGAAAGGCAGGGTTTGTTAAGTGCGCGTCGTAAAAATTTGGAATGTATGTACAGTATTAAGGATGCTTTAGACTCGAAAGTTAGTGACTTACTGATTAAGGGTGAAAAGATTCTAGAAGCAGATTTAGGGGAGGTAGAGGATGCGGATAAAAAGTTGGAAGAAATTGAAAAGTCACTGGCTGAGAAACAAAGGCTTCTAAAAATAAAGACGCAGAAGGTAAAGGATGTAAAGTAAAAGTTGAAAGAAGAGGAATAAAGATTGCTGATTTGAGAGCGAAGCTGTGCGACCTGTTAGGACGTATAACTTGCTTGCTCAAATGGATCCGTAGAACCAGCGGCTTAGAGAGTTTGACGTTAAGCTAGGAAAAGCGCAAGTAGAACATAAAGCGACATCAATTCCTCTATCGAGCTCAGAATCTTGTTTTTTAGACGATAGTTCTATGGTAAAAATAGAGAAGTGGCTGCTTTCCTTAAATACAAAGATAAGGCAAATGGAGTCGAAATTGAAAAGTGAGGACCTGAAAAATGTTGTTGAAAATGTTACTCCTGAGGAGGCCGCTTCTCTAAGAGGATCCATTGAATGGGAAGGTAAGCTAATATCCATATTTAGTAAACAGATTGAATATGTTGAAAGGGAATTTGAGAGAGTTGTTGAATTCAAGATACTTGATTTAGAACAAAGCTTGAATAGACTTAACTGGAAAAGGGAGAAAGTATGCTAGAGGAGGTAATAGGAACGGTAGAAAAAATATAAGTAAATTGTCAAAAAAGTGAGGAAAATGCCGGTAGATTTAGAAAAGAGTGCCCAAAAAGGACTTCTCTTAGTTTTGTAGTGACATGTGCGGCCTATATCGTAGCTTACGTACTAAACCCCTCCTGGCTTTACACTAAAATCCAGAGGATAATCATAAGAAAGAGGAAGAGAACTAAGTTTAGCAACGTTGGTAATCAGTTATTTGAAGGGGAGCAGAAGGCTATTGTGCTTATGAAGAAAATGTGCAGAAGTTTAGAGCAACAAAGGATGAAAGATCTTCACACTCCACCAGATCAAAATAATGGAAGCGGTCGCGTGGAAAGTAAGGCAAAGTCTCTTTAATTGAAACTTCTCTACTTCCCCCTTCTCCTCGAAGGGGGGGGGAAGAATTAAAAAAGCTGAAACTGACTTGAGAATAAACGGATTTTCCTTACTTCCCCCACATAGAGTCCCCGAGGTCCTGAACCGTTTCACTTGCCATCAACAGTGGCCTCCTTGTTAAGCATGCCGGCTCATCTCTGGGGATGGTATATCTAAAACGGCCTTGGGTCCATAACGAAGCGTTGCAATCTAGTGTCTGCAGCATTCTGTTGTTTTTGTCTATTGATTAATTTCACTTTTATTAAAATAACCAGCTCTATAATTTCGTCTCCGATTCCGTATGAAGAAGCAAGCTCTCCAACCCCAGGGATGTTTTTGATTCCGGGAATGCCTGAGGTGTTTTTGGAAGATCTCGCCTCCATAAATCCTCCAAGAACAGCAATTTCACCGTCATTTAATTTTAGAATGGACGCCACCTCCCTGACTTCAATAACCGGAACTTTAGACTTTTCATAGCTTGATGAATTTGCCGCAGAGGTTTTCATTGCCACTTCAACCGCTGGATCATTAACTGTGCTAGACAGTTTTGTTATTGTGGGCCTTAAGAATAAAGTAACCGTACCTTCTGATGCGTTAATTGAAGGTTGAACAAACATGACAAATCCGATCGGAACGGTTTTTATATCACTTGAAACCGCGATATCCGTCCTGTCTGTATGTGTTGAAGCATATGTTTTATCGTAATTCAATTTGAAATAAACATGATTTTGAGCAACTTTTAAAATGGCAGATTGATTGTTCATTGCGGTTATTCTTGGGTTTGAAATGATCCTTACCGATCCAAATTCTTCGATGGCACGTAACACATTACTCAAGCTGTCTCTTGTATATGAAAACTCTATCGGCTTTTTATGATTTACTCCTCCGTTAAAATCCTCTCCAAATGATGTTTCAAATTTAAATCGTCCACTAAGCAAGCTCCAATTTATTCCGCGTCTATATTCGTTTTTCAAAGAAACTTCTATAATTTTTGCTTCTATAAGAACTTGGCTCATATTCGATTCTTTAACTCTGTTTATATATCTCTCAACGTCACGCTGAATTTTTGAATTTGCATAAACCGTGACAATTCCAGATTGCTTGTTGATTGAATAGTTTGCATTTTCCCCCTTTTTAGTATTCGTTATTATTCCAAGAGCATCATCCAACTCCGACCAAAAATTGCTTTTTGCTTTAACAACAACGTTGCTTTCTTGAGGTATTGACTTGCTGTTAGCATCGTAATTTATTGATGAAATTTCTGTCGCTATCGATATCTTATTCTCGCTATCTTTCGATAAGTTTAAAAATTGAACATCATAAGTAGAGGAATACGGAAAATCTTTAACAACTTTGACTACGCCGTTTGTAATAGTGTATCTCAGGTCGGCCATATCACAAATTGCATCGAGGATCTCTATAAAAGGCTTTTTCCGACTCTGAAAAATGATTTTTGAATCTATGCTAGGATCTATTTGAAAATTGATATTTAGTTTCTTTGCAGATTCGCACAAAACGGTTTTTATTGATAGATTTTCATTTAAGGTAAGCGAAATTTTCTGTTTCAACTCCTCTGGAATAATGACTTGTGGTTCTGAAGATTTGTATTGAAAAGATTCAATGTCTTCTTCAAGCGGAGACATAAATTTTTTAACCGAATCCTCTTTTATGTTTGCAGACGTGTACTTACGTTCACTTAGTCGATCGCATCCAAAAGTGAACATTGATAAGATTAATATGGTTTTGAAAAACTCCATAAAAAACAATCTAATTCATCTATCATTAATATAAAGTGTATTACAATGGTCTCTATGATCGGAATATCCCATTTGACATGATGATAAAAGAATTTGTAAATTGGTTACTTCCCCATAAATGTTTAATTTGTAATTGCGAAACTATCGAAGATTCTGTATTTTGTGCGCAATGTTTTTTTCTGGTAGTATTGGTAGATTATCCATTTTGTAAAATGTGCGGAAAGATGTTTGAAACTTCCATAATGGAAGGAGACCTTTGCGAAACATGTTCAACTTTTCGAAAAAAATTTAATTTTGCTCGTGCCCTATTTTTGTATAATCATGTTTCGAAACAAGTGATTATGAAAATAAAAAAACAATCGGATAATGAAACCGCTAGAAAATGCTGCAAAATGATATTTTCTAAATATAAAGACCTATTTAAGAGCGCGAACCTTATTGTCCCTGTTCCATCTCATTGGACAAGAATTCTGAAGCGGGGGTATAACCCAGCAAGCATTATAGCCATTGAATTATCAAAAATCTCAAATATTCAATACTGTAATGTATTAAAACGAATAAGAAAAACTGATTACCAAAAAAACAAAACAATTCAGGAAAGAATTGAAAACGTCAAAGGGGCATTTTTTTGTAGAAAAGATCTATCAGATCAAACAGTAATCCTTGTCGATGACGTTTTTACAACTGGAGCAACCCTGAACGAATGTTCTGACTCTTTGAAAAAATCCGGTTGTCGCGAAGTAATTTGTTTTACGCTTGCAACGACGGGGCAGTGAAAACAATCCATAGGAGTTTTCTATTAAAGCTTGAATCATCTGATCAGTCTCAAACATAAAATAAATCCTGCCCTGCCTCAGTCTGAATAGACCGTAAACCATGCCCCAATGATTTGAGTACTTCTTTTTGTAATGCTTTGAGACAAGATGTGTATAGCGATCTCTTCATCCTTTTATATTAAAGCTTGTACCAAATATAAAATGTTCCACGTGGAACATTTCATGTTTTACACCATGAGTCCAACACAGCCAAACCTGAATAGGGAGTAACCCATGTCCCAATGATTCGTGTACTTCTTTTTATAATGCTTTAAGCATGATATATAGCAATCTCTGAATATTACTTAGAGGGATTGATAATCTATTATGAAAAGGTGAAGAGCATGGTTTACAGGCTATTCGGGTTGGGCCGCCTGACTCATGTTATGTTTGAGTCCAGCCGAGTGATTCTCAAGCTTTTAAGCAACTGTTCCACGTGAAACATTTATGCCTGAGGCCGGCCAAGTGGTTCAGGTTTTTAAATCAATTGTTCCACCTGGAACATTTATTTAAAAAAAGTTTTCCAAAATTAACGGAATGTTAAACTTTTTGTGATATGCTAAGCTTGTGCTTGCAAAACGAGAGAACAACTCTGGAGTTGCGGCCGGACCCGACCGGAGGTCCCCCAGTGGTGGGTGGGGGCTAGGGATGGAATATATAGAGTATCATAAAAAGCTTAATTAAACGTTAATTCAAAGAGCTTTTTTAAAGGCATATAGGATATAGTTTAATTATAGAAGGCCCCCCTAGATTCTGCTTGACTCTTGAAGGGAGTTTTTCAGGCCCGACTCAAATATAAAATGTTCCACGTGGAACAATTGGTTTAAAAGCCAATCATCCGCATATACCATGCTGGAGTCATGGCGAAAAGTAATTTTGCCTCTTTTGTTTCACATCTGTTTGAGCTTGGAGAAATCATTTGCAATCTATAAAAAAATTAATTCATTCACAACAGTTTTAGTTTATAAATAAACATTTTTATGTTTAAATTATTTTATTATTCCTTTTGGGGCTACCTTTTAAAACGGATGTTGTTTATGAAACTTGTCAAATTGCTCTTCTTAACAATACTTTTAGCCGTTATAAATCACGGAGTATGTATGAATTTTCAAGAGAGAGAAGATATTAATCTTCTTAAAAGTGAGATTACGCCACTTAAAGATTTCTCCAATGAAAAGGTTCCTGTAGTTGAAATTTCAAAAGTGGGCGGCGAAAACAAACAAAGAAAAGAAAAACTAGAAGAGTTGATAAAAAAAGACCAAGAGTTAACCGCAATGGAGGAAAATCTGAACATGAAAGAGAAAAAGCTGAAAAAAAAAGCACAAAAAATTGAAAAGAAGAAACTACAATTTAAAAAAGAAGAATTTAAAGAAATTTTTAATAAAGAAAAAAGCGCGCTCCGTACTCTTAACTCCAATTTTGATAAAGCAGTTGAAAAAAATAAGAATCTAGAAAAAGAAAGAACAGAGCTAAAGTATACTGTTCAAATTTTAGAAGAGAGGCTGACTTCTGCAAACATAAAAATTGCTAACTTGGAAGAAAACATGATTGCCGCAAATGAGGAGTATGCCGAAAAGCAGTTGGTGCGTAACGAATCCCTAACTTTGAGTATTTTAGAGTGTGAGGAAAAAATAGAAGAGCTATTGAAAAGGATTGAGAAATTAGGGAACGAAAAAGAGCAATTGAAAGCAAAAAATGAAAATTTATTAAAAAATATACATGAACTAACGGGCTTTGTTGAAGAGTTAAAATCAACCATCGACTCATTAATGACTAAAAATTTGGTATTGGAAAGTAAAAATAAAGAATTAAAATCAAAAAAAAGGAAAATTGGCACTTTCGCGAGAGAAGCTTCAGGCGATGTTAAAAAAATGAAAGAATGTTTAGATCAGTATGAAGCCGAGATGAATAAATTATTAGCTGAGAACAAGGCGGAAAAAAAACAAAATTTCGAATTAAATAAAAACGCTAAAAAAATGAAAGAACGTTTAAATCAGCTTGAAAACGAAAAAGCTCTTTTAAAATCTACAATTATGGATTATTGCAGAAAAGATGGAGAGGAAGGAATGATTGATATCATTTACAGGTCATTTTTTTTCGATGAATTTTTAGCAGAAGATGATGCTGCCTAACGCATTTCATCAGTGAAAACTATTTTTGAAGCATGCTTCTAGAAAGGATTACGACCTTTTCAGAATTAGCTTGAGCGAGACATTCAAGGCTCTTAGAATACGGAACTGGAACTTCTGCACTTGAAAGCCTCATAGGTTCGCAATCCAGATAATCGAATGCGTTTTCGATCACTAATGCCGTTATTTCTGAGCCGATACCGCATGACATCCACCCTTCCTCAACATTCAGTATTCTTCCGGTTTTTTTAACAGATTCTATAATGGTCTCCTTATCAATCGGCCTTAAAGTTATTAAATTAATAACCTCTGCAGAAATTCCATATTTATCATACAAAACATCGGCGGCATCGAGCGCATATTGAACCGATATCGAAAAAGAAGTTATTGTTATATCTGTTCCGCTTCTCAAAATAACCGCCTTGTCAAGCGCTACAAGCTCAGTTGGAGAGGTTTGTATTTCGAACCTTTTTCCATAAAGCATTTCATGTTCCAGGAACACGACCGGATTGTCATCTCTAATTGCTAACTTCAATAAACCCTTTGCTTCAAGTGCACTATACGGGGCAACTACCTTCAATCCTGGACAGTGGGCATACCAACTAGCAAAGCAATGAGAATGCTGAGCGGCAACACTCCCAGGTATTCCGTTTGCTCCTCTGAAAACTATAGGGCAGTTGATTTTTCCTCCAGACATATATAAGGTCTTTGCAGCAGAATTGACGATATGATCTATCGCTTGCATTGCAAAGTTGAATGTCATAAATTCGATAATCGGACGAAGTCCAGCCATTGCTGCCCCAACTCCTATCCCAGTAAACCCATGTTCTGTAATCGGTGTATCGATTACACGTGTTGCTCCAAATTCTTCAAGCAGTCCTTGACTAATTTTATATGCTCCATTATAACTAGCGACCTCTTCTCCGAGTAGAAATACATTAGGATTTGCCCTCATTTCCTCGGCCATTGCATCACGCAAAGCTGTTCTAACAGTTATGTCGTTCATATTGTTACATCCATTTCTAGTTCAGATTCTTCAGGAAATTTAGATTCAATTGCAAATTTTGCGGCCTGTTCAATGATGTCGCCAATCTCATTATCAACCTTAACAATGTCATCAAGGAGAATGGAATATTCATTGATCAGTATATTTTTTACTTTCAATATTGGATCTCTGTTTTCTTTCACTGCATTCACTTCCTCTCGCGTTCTGTAAGTGGCTGGATCAGACATAGAATGTCCGCGATAACGATACGTATCTACATGCATTATAATTGGCCCATTTCCACATCTTACATAGCTTATGGCCTCTTTGGATTTTTCTAAAACGTCAAATAAATTCATGCCATCAACTAAAATTGTTGGAATTTCGAAGGAATCCCCCCTTGTTGCTAAGCCTTTACCAGACGCTGCACGTTTTGTCGAAGTTCCCATAGCGTAGCCGTTATTTTCTAAAACGTAAACAATAGGCAATTTCCAAAGAGATGCCATGTTAAATGATTCGTAAACCTGTCCCTGATTTGCCGCTCCATCACCAAAAAATGTGAAAGAAATTCCTCCATCATTTTTGTATTTATGTGCAAAAGCAAGCCCAGTTCCAAGAGCAACTTGAGCTCCGACTATACCGTTCCCTCCATAAAAGTTATGCTCTTTGCTATACATATGCATAGAGCCCCCTTTTCCTTTTGAAGAGCCAGTTACTTTCCCGCAAAGCTCTGCCATAACGACATTTGGATGAACTCCGAGGATTAACATATGCGCATGATCTCTATAACTAGTGATAGAACTATCATTAGAAGACAGGTTATGAAAAATTCCCGTAGCAACGGCTTCTTGTCCTATATACAAATGGCAAAAACCTAAAACATGACCTTGAGCGTATAACATTGATGCCTTTTCTTCAAAAGCCCTGACTAAAACCATCTTTCGGTACAAAGCCAAGATATCTTTCACGTTAATCATGGATAAACTTAAAAGGCTCTTCGCGCACACCGATTATACTACAGAGACCGGTTTTTTCAATTATTTCTTGTAAAAACTGCACAATTCCCTCCTCCCCCTCTGTTGGGGGATGGTCCAGCCTGAATAGGAAGTAAACCCATGCCAAAATGATTTGAGTAGTTCTTTTTATAATGCTTAAGGTGAGGAGAGTGCTTATATATATTTCTGATAAGGTAACTTTTAGTAAACTAGCTTAATTGGAGAAGACCACCGTGTTCACGTTTATAACATCCCGTTTAAATATCTATTTCTATTTAATTTTTCATTAAGCTATAATGCCAAAATGAACCATTCTGTAAAAATGAAATATGGAAAATTCTCAAATATCGAACACAGTTTTAGAGGCGGCAGACGACAAAGTTCAGGGCATGGTTGCGGATAGCTTGTCTAACACCACGTTAACAGCTACTTCTAATGACTCGATTTTCAGTTATTTCTGGAACGCAGGCCTTTTGATAAAAATAGTTATGTTAACTTTACTGATATCATCTGTGTATTCGTGGAGCATCATTTTTACAAAATATCTAAAATTGAAAAGATTAAGGTTTGATGCTAACTGTTTTGAGGAGGATTTTTGGTCTGGCTCTCCTATCGACTCTTTGTATAAGGAATTAAAAGAATCGGTTTTTGATCCAATGGCAAATGTCTTTTGCGCCGCAATGGCAGAATGGGAAAGTTTTACCAAAAGATATGGAGATAATGATTTTTCTACAACCAACATTCTTGAGAAAAGACTTGATCGCGCCATGCAGATTGCTATAAAGAAAGAAATTGATGAGCTGGAAAAAGGTACGTCTTTCTTATCATCACTTGGGACCAACGGTGTTATTATCGGCCTCTTCGGAACGGTTATAGGAATTCTTAATGGATTTAAGGTAATAGCTGTACAACAAAGTGCAAGCCTCGCATCTGTTGCTCCCGTTATCTCGGAAGCGTTGTTTACAACTGCTCTCGGTTTTGTTGCCGCTCTTCCAGCAGCAATAGCGTATAACAAAGTAATGGATTCGATAAACAACTATGTAAACAGGTTAGAGGTGTTTTCCGAAGAGTTCACTTCGATATTGTTGAGGCAAATTGATGAGCGCTAAAAGATCTAAAAAAAGTCACCAAAGCCTATATATAAACTTGGCGCCACTCGTTGATGTTATGTTGGTTTTGATTATAATATTTATGATAACGGTTCCCGCGTTAAATGTTGGCATCCCCGTTGAATTGCCAAAAACAAAAGCGGCAGAATTAAATGATTCAAAGGCTACTCCGATAATCATTTCTATCAATAAAGAAGGTAAAATATTTATAGAAGAAGCTGAGATCAATATAGAGGATTTACTTCAAAAACTCCCGGCAATTTTGAAAAATGGGAAGAGTGATACGATCTATATAAGGGGAGATAAAAATTTAGAATACGGAAAGATTATGGAAATAATGGGAGTTGTCTCCTCTGTAGGCACTTGTAAAGTTTCTTTAATTGCGGAAAAAACTTTGGATATTCAAGCATCAAAAAAATTGAATAACAAAAATTCTTCTTTAAAGAAAAAAAATGATTTTCGAAAAAAATGAATAAAAATACGCCGTTAATAGCATCGGTCCTATTGCATATACTGCTAGTTACATCTTCATATATGAAACTGGATGAGACATTTTCTCATAAAATGAAAGATTCTGGATATGTAGTTTTTGATTTTGTTGAAATTGGAAAAAAAAGTAAAGCTCCCGTTATTTCAAGTAGCGCAAAAGAATCGACAAAAACTGGGGGGAAGGCTTTAAAAAAAGAACCAGGAAAGAAGCGGAATTCGTCAAAAAATACGCAAACTAGCAGAACAAAAAAAAATAATGAAAATGCCGTTCTTTTTAAAAACAAGAAAAACCTGTCAAAGAAAAAAAATCCAAAACCTAAAGAAACTTCTCAAAAATCCAATAGATCCAAAAGCCAAAATGAAAGAGGGGTTGTTAATCTACGAAAAAATAAAGAAAAAACCGATGCAAATCAAAGCATTGCCAAAAAATCTTTCGACACTTTTTTAGACAAGTCAATTGCAAACCAAAATTATGATAATCTTGGAATGATGGCGGAAGAAGTGGGAAGCACACTGACCTCAACTCAAATTGATTTGGTGCGGCAAACAATCAAAAAATGTTGGCATTTTCCAGCCGGGCTCAAAAATGCGGAAGATTTAGTTGTTGATATAGAGTTAGAACTTGATCCAAACGGAAATGTTCAAAAGGCAAATATACTCGATAGTAGAAGACTGGCTTCGGATTCCAACTTTAAGATTGCCGCAGAAAATGCAGTTCGAGCAGTTTTAGATCAGGACTGCAATCCTTTACCGCTACCTAGGGAAAAATACAACGAATGGAAAAATTTAACACTTAGCTTTAACCCAGCCGAGATGTTTAAATAAAACATCAGCATAAGAAACAATATAAGAGCATTGTCATGGTGCCCGGAAGAAGACTCGAACTTCCACAGAGTTTCCTCCACACGCACCTGAAGCGTGCGCGTCTACCAATTCCGCCACCCGGGCCTCGTCTAATTCTACGATAATGTCATAATAATTTCCATTAAAATATAACTGATGTCTGCGTTCACCAGAGGCATTTAGTTCAGTATATTTATCCTTTTAGAAAGAAGTAAAAAGAACTATGCATGATCTCCCAGGTGAATATTCAAATTCAATCATTCTGCATACATCCGAATCAAGAGAATCTACATATACTGTTCCCTCCCTTTTATATGCTCCTCCTAATGG
>JAIRYO010000018.1 GCA_031267725.1 Holosporales bacterium
TTCTTCAGGTCTGTTTTCTCTTGCTCTTCTAAAAAATTTCTCATGCTTCTTATTTACTAAATTTTTAGCCTCTTGCCAATACCTCATTCAGGAGGAGTATATACTAGTATATTAGTGTAGAACGTATGAGGTGTTTATATGGTGACTAGAAATCTTTTTATTTGTATGGGTTTGTTTTTTTCTTTCGGAGTTTTTCCAATGCAGAGGGTTGTTATACCGCAACGAACATTTGATTATACTTATGGAAAGTTGGTGATTTCACCTCTTTTGGAATCGCAGTCTTTCTATGCAAGTGATCGTGAAATACTAGATGCCGAACGTTATCTCGGCCATAGTAACCATGTTCAGAGTTGTGTCAGTATTTTTGAGACTATGAAGGGTATAGAAAAAGGATACTATACAAAAAGTCAGAATCTTGTCAAATACAATTGCTTAACTCATCAGCAAAACATAGACGTAACTAACTCTATCTTTCATTCGATGTTGGTAGATGCAGAAGATGGGATTATCGAAGCTTCGTTGTCAGTGGCAATGTTTCCGTATTGGAGAAGTACAAAAGATTACTTATCGTCAGTAGTAACCTTCCATGGAGAACAGATTGCTAGTGATTTGTGGGAAAAAGTTGCAGTTAACCTAACTGCTTTAAGAAATCGGGTTCTACATGAAGACGTTTGGCGTTCCGAATATACAGATTTTAGAGATGCAATACAGAGAGTTATTGAGACAACGGCTGATTGGCCTACAGAACATTATATGTCTTGGTCCATCTCAAAGGCTGTTTTAGAAGAGTAGGGTCCTTCCTCGCCTTTATGTCCTGCGGATCAGGGAGCCCCGATAGTTCGTTAGCGTCAGAGATTTTTTCAAGAGGTTAACTTTTGGAGAAGGCAAACCTAAAGCACAGTTTCCGGTTCCCGGATTTAATCAGCGTCATAGTCTGGAGTTTCAGCGTTTCCCAGACATGATGATAATTAGTGATAAATGTGCTATAATATCTCTGGTATAAACAACAAGGTTAACAACATGGCACTAATCAAAAAAACAGAATACGCACGCAAACAGGGAGTTTCCAGGTCATATGTTTCAAAACTGATCAAACAAGGCAAGATAGCTCTCTGTGACGGTTTAATCGACGAGGATAAAATGACCGCTCGTACCGATCTAAAAAGGCAACTTCTGGAAGCAAAGATAAACAACGAGATATTCAAAGGACAAATCCTGAAAGCCAAAATTGATGCTATATTGAAAGAGTACGTGTTATAGCAGATTCGCTTCCCATTTACTGCATGAAAGCGTTGGAAATTCAAGTCCTGAGGGTCAAAAATACCGCAACTGAAAAGCGAATCTGCTATAGCAGAAGATGTAAGGGCAGCCATTCAAGCAAAGAATCGCATAGTCAGAGATAGACTCCTGCAAATTCCCGATCGCGTCTCTTCGGTAATCGCCTCTCTCAGAGACGTTTCCGAGATCCACGCTCTGCTTACGAATGAGTTCAGAAACACTCTCTGTGAGCTCAGCAACGACACTACCGTCTAAATTCTTTATTGGTCGTACAAATCTGGCCTGCCAATTTAAGCTGCCCGGCAGGCCATCAGACCTATAGGACAAAAATCCCAAAGTCCCTGTCCTCAGAAAAACCGCTCCATCATAAGAGACCTGTTTCTCATAAGCTGCCTCTCTCTTTTTTCTTTCTTAGCAGGTAATCATTTCAGCTGAAATTTTGATGCAAGTCTGCTATAATCCCTCATAATCCAGACATATCCGAACATAGCAGCACTTTGATTTTGGTGCCATTTCTGAGGCCATATTTTACATTTTACCCAAATATTATGCTGAAATTTGAGAGAAAAATGCCCTCAATTGTGGTGTTCGCAACCTACGCCTACAATCACGGACTCCGCTACCGCTACTACGCCTGCTCCAATCACATCCGCTGCAAATCCTGCACATCCATATTTAAAACCGTCCCCGCAGAAGACGTGGAACAAAAGGTCATCGGTGAAGTGTTGCGCATCCTAAAATCGCCGGAAGTGGTCATGAAGATCAACAACTTGGCTGAACAGCAAAACGAAATAGAAAAAGTCGAGCTTTTTGGTGCCCTAAAAAACCTACGGGAATCATGGGGTTACCTGTATCCGGCCGAAAAAATGGCCAATCTCACCACAAACCTTCCACAAGCTTCCAAAACCAGCTCGATGCGACTTACAAATCAGACGCCTCACAACCCAGCCGCATTATCCGGATGGCCCAAATGGGATTCGCTCCCACCATGTCCAGCTGCAACAACCAACGGCGATGATTTTTTCGAATTTTCCCATCTGCGCCTTTCATGCCGTTCCGGAACTTGCCATCAGAATAGCAAAAAAGTTAAAAAAATCGTTAATTTTTGGATTTTTTCTTCAAATCGTCTGAAAAAATATTTTTTACAAAATTAATGAAAAATTTACCCTTTGTGGGTAGGATGATCTTTAAACAGGGATGTTTTCTGGCCTGCTAGGAGGAAAGATTTTTCCACGGACGAAGAAAGTCCCTGTTGCTTTTTTTTGTTCTGCACTTGTGTTTTTGCGGATATTTGGCCTATTAAATAAGGGAGAAAGAAAATGAAAAAAGCAATGAAGACAATATTGAAGATGGCATGTGGAACAATCTTTGCTCTGGGATTTGGACAGACATATGCAATAGACGGCGGAGGTGAAAATGAGGACTACTTAAGTAAACAAATGGATGAGTTCAGGGAATTACTCAAAAATAAAACGAAACTTGGGGATGTCTTAGGATATCATTGGAGAACCATTACATTCCTTGCCCCACCACCAGCTTTTCTTTCCTCAGAAGAGGAAGAAAAAATATTGAAGGACAAGACATGGTATTCTCCAGAAAAATTCCTCGAGCGGAAAAAACTACGGGACAATGCATTTGATGGCGCCTACTCTAATCTCAAAGACTTCGATGATGAGGATTTTGAAGAAGAAGAAAAAGCGGAAACAAAGGAGAAGGGCAAATTGCGTAGTACAATTGGAAGAGGTAGCGGCTGGATTATAAAAGATGAATCCCAGGAGACGGCACAATAATAACATAAGGGGCAGAATAATGAATGAAAAAAGATGATCTTAGTGGAGATTCCGCACAAACGCCTGGATAAGGATATGTCTGCAAATGTTGGTTTGGTGAACGATGGTTATAAAAAGCACTATCGTGTGAAGCACAGCGATGATGTTTTTGGTAATCGGATGGCTCCTGTGAACGGAATAGAGAATTTTTGGGGAGTGACCAAGAGTAGGATGGTAAAAATGAGAGGAATTCAGAGCGAAAAATTCAACCTACACTTGAAGGAGACTGAATGGCGATTTAATCACAGGCACGAAAATATTTACAAACTGTTGTTAAGTAGGCTAAGAAAATCACCTCTCTAATCTACTCTTGAACCTGAAATTTTATTATGACGAAGGCTCAACTCCTGTAAATCAGGATGAAATTCGCAATTTAATTCCAGCCCACATACAGAAACAGTCTGAATTAAATTTATAGGAGCAAAATAATATCGCAAACGCCGAAATTAAGTTATTCAAATCAAAAAAGCCGTTGAATATAACCCCTGATTTTATAAAGAAAGCGCATAAAAGTATGTTCGGCGACACCTGGGAATGGGCCGGAAAATTCAGAATCGTCAACACAAATATTGGAATATACTCCTCCTGAATGAGGTATTGGCAAGAGGCTAAAAATTTAGTAAATAAGAAGCATGAGAAATTTTTTAGAAGAGCAAGAGAAAACAGACCTGAAGAATCGTCATCGTAAAGAG
>JAIRYO010000019.1 GCA_031267725.1 Holosporales bacterium
GGATCGGTTGCCAAAAAAAGCTTATCTGAAAGTTTTAACGCGTCAGAGATTTCTTTGATCTGTTTCTTTCCTCGGTCATTAAACTCCCACAACATCTTGTAGTGGTTATTCGGGTCAACTGATCCGTCTTTAGATACAAGGTCTCTTATATGCCCATAACTTGCAAAAACTTTATAATCTTTCCCCAAATAAGCTTCAAGTGTCTTCGCTTTTGCGGGAGATTCAACTACAACTATCCCTTTTAACACGCTGTACTAACTAACCAATTTCTACCGAATCAAGATTAATCGATTTTAAAAAAAAATCCATACAATTATTATAACTTTCTTTTCTTTTTCCACACTTTTGTTGCTCCGTCTTTGATTTCTTCCTGCTTGACCCTTGAAATTGCCAAACTATTTTGGGAAACCGATCTATTTATAACGCTGCCTGCGGCGATTATGGAATTGTTTTCAATTTCGATTGGGGCGATTAATGTCGAATTTGAGCCAACGAACACGTTGTCTCCAATGACAGTGTCGTGTTTTTTAACTCCATCATAGTTACATATTATAGTTCCGGCTCCTATATTAGAGCTTTCACCAATTACTGAATTTCCAATATATGAAAGATGTTTTGCTTTTGAGCTTTTTCCAAATGTAGTCTGTTTAATTTCAACAAAATTTCCAACACTAGAGTGAGGGGAAATTTTAGAATTCCCACGAAGCCTTGCGAACGGACCGATTTCAACATCGTTCATTATTTCGCAATCTGAAATGTATGAGAAAGATTTTATTACTGAGCCGCTTTTTATTTTTACGTTTTTTCCGAAAACGACATTTGGTTCTATTGTGACATCAGCTTCAATCGAGGTGTCGTATGAGAAATAGATGGAATCAGGGGCACACAACTTTACTCCTTTTTCCATAAATGCCTTGCGAAGCCTACTCTGCGCTACCTTCTCGGCTTTTGAAAGATCTTCCATTGTGTTTATGCCATGAAAAGGCCAGTATTCTTCGGTGTTTATTGCGAAGATTTCTATTCCATCAGCTTTTAATATTTCCAAAATATCGGTTAAATAAAATTCTTTAGAAATGAAATTTTCTTCGATTTTTTTTATATATTTTCTAAGAAGATTTGCTTCAAATTTATAGATTCCTGTGTTTGCGGTTTTTATTTCTTTTTCAAAATCGGTTGCATTTTTGTATTCAACGACCTTTTGAAACGATGAATCATTATCCAATATAACTCTGCCATATGGCATACAAGCGAGCTCATCCGGAATTTCCATTACTAAAAAAGAAACAGGATGTCTATCACTAATCAATAAGTCGAGATGACGCTTCTCAAGAAGCGGAACATCTCCGCAGGTTACTATTACATATTCTGAATCTATGTAAGGTATTGCATGAAGAACTGCATTTGCAGTTCCTTTTGGATGAGTTTGAACAACCGTTTTAACATCCTCAAAAAATTCATTACTTTCAAAATTTTTAGAAATAACTGATATTAAATTTTTTGGATTTATGGATTTGCAAAGGTCTATTACGTATCGAATTATTGGCTTTCCGGCAATGGTTTGTAGAAGTTTTGGAATTACCGAATTCATGCGAGTCCCAAGCCCAGCGGCTAAGATGACGAAATCTATTGACATTAACGACTTAAAAATTTTCAAAAAACGGACAACCTGGAGTATAACATCTTTTAGTAATTGAACAATTAGCTATCGGAATTATTTTTAATTTTAAATACAACAACGACGTTTGGTATTTAAAAGGTCTATCTCTCCATGTTTGATGCCATCCGGGCGGTTCAGGTTTTTAAAATGTTCCACGTGGAACATAGAATGTTCAATGTTTAAAAGCTTGGACCGCTCAGCCGATCGTAGTCATACTTGAAGAAGGTGACGCTTCGGTTGAAATGCGACATTCTATTTTTCAAAAAACGCAATTAAGCTATCCCTTGTTGCTGTAACTGAATCCATCGTTCCGCATTTTATACTGAGCTCATTTTTAAGTATTCGCATAAATGCATTTTTTTTTCTTGCATCTCTTAATTCTCCATATAAAAGCCTTTTCTGCAAAATCCTATGAATCAGCATTGCGTCATTTGCGGCTTGAAGTTCATTTAGAGCACTACTCATTGTTATATTCGGGAAATTTTTACTGCTAGCTAGTCCAGCCTGTTTTTTTTCCTTTTTCAAGTTTATATCGCAATCACTTCCAAAGATATCTTTTTGAAATATTTTCATTATACTTTTTCCAAAAAATAAGCGTCCCCTGATTTATGTAACCCAAAGATAAAAGCATCTTTATTCAATCGATTTATTCCATTTAAAACTGTTTTTTTAACTAAGCATTTTTCCAAAAAGAAACGTAAATTAACCTCTATTTCATGCGGAACATACATCCTTATTATTTCTTTCATTTTCTGAAGAAAGGATGCAGCCTGATCACGTGGGGATTTTTTAGGAAGAAATTTCGTGTAGGTCTCGAAATTAAGGGGGCCAATGACTATTTCGATTCCCTTTGCAGAGTTCCAAATTTTGTTTCCAAGTATACTGTTTTTTCCTAAAACATTATATTTTCCTTTCCCCGCTCCTACTGCTGTTTGTTCGGATTTATCTATTTCGGTAAACCCTCCAATGAATTGATCTATTTTAATAGGGAGATTAAAAAAACTAGATAACATCGTTTTCAAACCTGAACTCGATCTAGTTTTTCGCCAAAACAAATTTTGGGCAGATACTTTAAATCGCTCCGGAATCGAAAATTGGCTTCGAGAAGCGGCAGGAATATTGAATCCAAACCCGGACAGGCTGAGCATTATATTTCCAATTAAGGATTTTTCAAGAGGAATTGATAATGATTCAACGTTCTGTCTTTTCATATGCATGTATCGCAGAGTTAACATTCTGTTATTAAACATGCTAAAGAAATCAATTACAGCCCTCTTGCTTTCTCTATTAAATAGTATAAATTTTTCAACATAACAATCAGGGAGAGTTCCTTCAACTCCGGCTATTCCTAAAATGTTTGTATAAATTTCAGCAATACCATCTTTAAGTCCCTCAACGACTGATATATCATTATATTTTGAGGTGAAGTTTATATTCGATCTTAGCTCAACAAACTGACTACCGCACAGTGCCATCGCGACATCTACCGCTTTGGCAAAAGAAAATTTTTCTGGAGAAAATATCAGTTTCTCCCACAAAGCTAAAGTTCCATTCGGTACGTCTTTCAACTGTCTTTTTGCGGAAGTTGCATCCTTTTGAAAAAAACTAAACACTCAGTAAGAATCCAAAATTTGGTTGTGGGGGCTGGATTTGAACCAACGACCTTCAGGTTATGAGCCTGACGAGCTACCAAGCTGCTCTACCCCACTATGAGTATGTGGTCATTCTACACAACAATAGGAAGGGCGTCAAGAACTACTTTAAAAAGTGTATACGTTCACATGGTTTGATGGTTTGGGATAAAATGTGAAGTTAGCTTTTCATCTATGAATAGCCATGAATCCAGCATGGCTCAGCCTGAATAGATCATAAACCACTCTCTTCACCTTTTACATATAGATTACCCCCACCCTCTAAGCAATATTCAAAGATTGCAATGCCCGCCGTTTAAAGCATTATAAAAAGAATACAAAAATCATTGGGGTATGGTTTACGGTCTATTCAGACTGGGCCGCCAAAGTCGTGGTTATATCTTTTCTTGTAGCTGAGTAAGCCAAAAGATAATGAGGAAATTCTCTAAAACGCAATGTTACTTATTTCTCGAGGGCCATTATAGAGTTTCGGATAGTTACGTATTTATCGTCTGAAGTTTTCTCTATTTCCATCGTGATATCGAGCAATCTGGATCTTTTTACAACTACGTCAGCTCCGTATATCACGTAATACAGCCGCCTTCTTTCGTTTTTCTTACAGCTAGCTAAAGAAATTTGCGCAACCGGATCTATCGGTATCTGCATTGCTTTTCCCATAGTAGATCTGAAGCTACCAGGTCCTAGTAACGGTAAAACAACGTATGGTCCTGGCTTGGCTCCCCACTTTTTGAAAGTGTCTCCGAGAGACGTTTCTTTTTTGTCAATCCCCATTTTAGACGCGACATCAACGGTACCAAAGAACCCTAGAGTAGTATTTATGATGAATCTAAAGATAGTTTTTACGACATATTCTCCATCCCCTTGTAAAACAAAGTTGATTACCGCAACTGGAGAAAAAAAATTACTTACGAAATTTGAAATTCCTATTTGGAGAAATTCTGGAAATGCATACTTATAGATTGTTGAAACTGGAACTAGAAAGACTTTATCAAGAATATCGTTTATTTTGAACATCAGTCTGTTAAATGGCTCTAAAGGATCGTAGAAATTTTCCAACTCATCTTCGCAAAGGGGAGATTCCTCGAACTTCCATTCCTCTTCCGCCAGTGCATCGGTAAACAAAAAATTCACGAAAAATAAAAGAAAAACTAATCTTATTTTCACAATCAAAATGAAACATCAACGATCCCTCATTAAAGTCTACTACAATCCAATATGAGATTTCAAAATTTTTCAAAAAATTATCTTTGATGCAACTCCACCTTTCTTCGTTTTAGATAATTTTTGCCATTACCTAGCTGTATTCAGTTTTAGTAATTTTCATTTCTCCAAGTTCAAACAGATGCGAGACAAAAAAAATGCGGAGCCAGTTTTCATCTGTGAATAGCCATGAATCTTGCATGGCTAGGACTGAATAGACCGTAAAGCAACCTCTTCACCTTCTTACATATAGAGCCAAGTCCTCTAAGCAATATTCTAAGATTGCTATATATCATGCTTAAAGCATTATAAAAAAAATACAAAAATCATTTAAGCATGGTTTACTGTCTATTCAGGTTATGCCATGCGGAATTCATGGCTATTCATAGATAAAAAGTAATTTCGTGTTTTTGTCTCAAACTATATGAACGTACACACATTGCATTGAAAATTACTTACTCACGTAGTACAATCGCGGACGGTTGACTATTCCGCATTTGCGGAAATGGCCGTAAACCTGGTCAGAGCAGAAATGCAGCAGCCATAGCGGTTTATTTTCGGGTTTTGGTAGGAAGTCAACCTTTTTATGGTGGCAGTTATAACTTTCAAAGATGATATTGATGTATGGAGGAAATACTCAAAATTAATTGAAAAACTCGATAAATCTAACATAGTTGTCAGAGAAATATCTTTTGATAACTCTTTTATAAAAGCAGTTTCTTATTTAACCTCAGTTACATATAAGAGCAGCATTTTTTGTAAGCTTATTAAGCTCTAACAAATCTCTTCTTAAGGAGCTACTTCTTTGCTGGTTCAAAGAATACCTTCTTCATACCTTTTCAACAGACTTCTTTCGAAACAGAGATTGAGATACGAGAAGATATCAAGGTTATCGGAGGAAGAGTTTCGTAGGGTAACAGGTATAAAGCCCTTAACATTTGAGCATATGGTTGGGATATTGAAGGTTACAAATAGTAAGAAGTATTACCGATAAATACAGGAATAGGAGAAGACGGTTTGGATTGAGATTCAATCTTATCACTGCCATCTGTAACAAGGAGAGTGCTTTATGACTGTTTCGAAAGAGGC
>JAIRYO010000031.1 GCA_031267725.1 Holosporales bacterium
TATTCAGATACTAATGGAAAGAATGGTGCCGAGCGCAGCTGTGCTTCCAAGAAGTTTTATACTTTTCCCGTGTTTGGGGCTGGAATTAGGTATGAAATTACCCCAAGTATTTTTACAAAACTTGAGTATAATTTTGAATTCAGCAAAAAGTTTAGAATACCTAAAGACATTGCCGCCACTGTGACTGGCGCTTCCGTCAAAGCTAGGTCTCATGTTGTTAAGCTTGGAGTTGGCTATAGATTCTAATTCCTGCTTTAAAGTATACCCCTTGAAAACCCCAGGAAAAATGGGGTTTTTTGTGTTCCTCATAAAGTGGCTTCTTCCTGGTTCTCTGTGATGATTCAATTTTCTCCATTACTAAAGTATTCATATCGCGCTATTTAAGAGGAGGGGGGGGCGACGTCTCTTTTTCGGCTTTTCTGAATTTTTTCGAAGCTCAAAAAGATTTTTGGGGTAAGTAGCTCTAAATCGCATAGCATATGTTTTAAATATTGGTTATTTTTTATAAGTTGATCATTGCCATCTTGTAAACGAGTGATTGCCTCTTTAAAGAGATTGCCTACATGTTGTTGAAATAGCGCCTTCCAAAGCTGGTACGTAATTTTATCCCCTTTGCACTTTTCCATACAAGTCGCCATTTCGATATTTCGGTTTCGTATATCTTGAAAAAGAAGAGAAGCCCATATTAGGTTTAACTTATTTACTTCCTTTAGTTTATAATTTTTCTCTCTTACATCTTCTAAATTACTCGATCTATTTTGAACTGAGTATCTTTCTAAGATATGTATCAGTTTCTTGTTTTTTTTTATTAAAGCTTCATTTTCGATTTCTAATCGTAGCCATTCCCCTTCCATGAGGCTTATCCTTTTTTTTCCCGCTTGGAGCTCTGTTCCAGAGCCATTTTGAAAAAAAAGAAAAAAGTGCAATAAGGAGATGATCAATAAATTTTTTTTGCTCATAATTTGTGTTACTCCAGACAGGTTGATGTAATGGCTGATATCGTTTAACTATTTTATGAATAGATCTCCATCCACCACAAGAAATCAATTTGAAACAATATTGTTAAGTATGCATTTTTCTATTTTTTGTCAGATATTGCCTTTCTAGGTTTTATTGTTTTTGATATATAACAAATTTGTGCTACCATCCCCCTTTTCATACTTTAACCAATTTAGCAAAATCAAAGTAAGATTGTTAGGTATACGAGCAAAACAGGAATCAGTACAAGCCAGGAGATCATTATCATTTGATCTTGTCTATATCTTGGTAAGGTCGCCCTAATTAATATTACAAAAAACATAACAAAGACGCTCTTAAAAAATAACGCCCCCATCGAGAGGAAGGTCGAAAAAGCATCATATCCAGAAAAGAACAGAGTTGGCAGTAAGGCGGAAAAGAATAGTAAATTTAAGTAATCTGCTAGATATATCATTGCAAAAAGAATCCCCCCATATTCCGTATAAGCCCCGGCAATAAGTTCAGATTCAGCTTCCACAAAATCGAAAGGAGTTCTGTTCATGGCCATCAACAAGGTTATAAAAAAAACAAAAGCTAAGGGAATGACTTTTAAGATTGATAGGGTATTTAGCTGGACGGATGCTATATCGCCTAGAGTTATGCTTTTAAAAAAAATTACTATCGTGGCTGTTGATAAAACAAAGGGAATATGAGAGCCGAGTAGCTGTAGATAAGCCCTATGTCCTCCAATTATTCCATATTTTGATTTTGATGAAACGCCTATCAGAATTTCGGAAAATGAGATAATGGAATGGCAGACAATAGTTAGCAATAATCCGTGATTGAGATTTGATATATCATTTAAAATTGGGATCAATGTTAACTGAGCGAGGGACATCGTAAACAGCAAGAATACTCCAAATATGGATTGTCTAGAATGTCCATTGAAAGGATTTTTTTTAAAAAACAATTTGAGAGCATCCGCAACAGGCTGAAACATTCCGTATGGCCCGCAATTATCAGGTCCGATTCTTAGCTGAATCCTAGCAATTAGTTTTCTTTCAAATAAAGACATATACGACGCGCATAATATGCAACATAAGAAATATGTTAAAATTTTAAAAAAAAACACCATTAATCGCTTACTGCGATCGGAGACCAGTCTGGGTATGAAGCATCCTTTTCCGTTGGAATAATTCGTATATGATGGCCAGTAATATCAACAACAAACATAGTTACTTTGTTTTTCGGGCCGATTTTTCCAGAATACGCCAGGTATCTTCCATTAGAAGCCCAAGAGGGGGCTTCTGCCAAATATTGGGTGACTATTAATCTTTCTCCGCTTCCATCAGTTTTCATAACACCTATAAAAAATTGCCCTCCTACCTGTTTCGAGAAAGCAATTAAATCGCTACGAGGAGACCAAACTGGTTGAGAATATTTGCCTTCTGGTCCGCTAATCTTTTGTTGATTTGAGCCGTCAGCACCCATGATATATATGGCTTCTTTTCCATGTCTATTGGAGGTAAAAACAATTCTTTCTCCGTCATTCGAAAAGCAAGGAGATGTGTCAATGCATTTGTGTTCCGTTAATTGAGTTAACTGATTCGTCGCGAAATTAATCTTATAAATTGCGGACTTGCCATCGATTATTATGGCCAAGACAGCATTTTCCCCATTAGGAGAAAAGCGAGGAGCATAGGTCATTCTGACCGGATTTCCATGATTTTTTTTTATTAACATTTCCATAAGTTTTTTATCAATCATTAACTTCCTTCGACCACTATTTGAGTTCATCATATATACATGTGCAGACTTTCCAAGGATCCCTCTTTTTTCATCACTATATGAAATATAAGCTAACATCTCGGAATTTCTTGAATGCCGCGGAGTTAATACTAAGTCCTCTCCATTTGTCAACGTTTTACGATTGAAACCATCTTGATCAACTCTAACCAGTCTAGTTTTTCGCTTTGAGGAATTTCTATTATCAGATGTTTCAACATAAACTATAGTCGTATTAAAATACCCTTTTTCTCCTGTTATCCTTTCATACACATAATCGGCAATGATATGTGCTGCTTTTCTCAATCGCGATTTTTTTTCTTCTACTTTTAAAGAAAGTATTGTTTCTCCGGTAACGACATCAACCAACGCAAAATCTACACTGAGGCTTCCCCATCCTTCTGTTATTTTTCCATAAAGCAAAAATCTTGCATCTAACACCTTCCAATTTTTTATATTGGGCCCATTTTCAGAGAGCGCTTGTTTATTTTCTAAAAAAGTTTTAGAATCAATTGGAGTGAAAAGCCCTGATAATTCGAGATCCGTCTTTATTATTTCGCTTATCTCTTTTCCGACTTGAGAATTCGCCCCACCGTCTCCATAAAAATCCATAATAGCTATCGGATCAGGGGAAATTTGCCCCCTATTTATTTCTATCTTTAATGCATTTGCTAGCATTGAGGACAACGCTAACATCAAAACGAGTATTTTGCCTAACATGATGATTTGTTTCAGTCTAACTAGATTGTACGGCAAAATTATATACTAAAGCAGAATCTTGTTCCAGAAAAACGGGGAATTTGTATGCGTTCATATAGACCGTAACCTAGGCCTCAATGATTTTTGTATTTCTTTTTATAACTCTTATTGGCATTGTGAATGCCATAGCTTGAATGACCTATTTTTCCAATTTAGGCTTCAGCGTTTTTAAGAAAATGATATTTCCGATGTTGCAAAAAAATCTGATAGCTATGGCTGATATAGAAATTTCCTTAATATCCTTAAAACTCAAAGGCTGATTCGAAAGGAAGCACATTCCGATTGAAGTGAACACAATTGTGTCAATACAAATGTTAGATATAAACAGCGATAAGTTGTGTTTAGCAAATCTGGATTTTATCCATTGGACTTTTTCAAAAAGATTCAGAAGCCATATTTCACTAAGCTGAGAAAATAGATACGCGGTATACGAAGCAACTAATAGTCTTGGACCTGGAAGAAAAATTTGCTTTATAGACGATACGTTCATTTCTATCGCCTCCTTTGGAATGCTGAAATTAGGGTATTTAGCATAATCAATAGTTTGATGCCCGAGTGTTAGCATTATATTCAGCAAAAAGAATATATCGGTCAATACCGTTAGATATACAGCTTGCCTTGCTTTTTCCGCTCCATATTCCATGTTAATCATATCGCACGCCAAGAAAGAGGAAGAGAAAACTATTGTCCCGAGCAAAACTTCCATATTTACAATTTCATATGAAGTTGCGTAAAGGACCTGAATGTTCGCGATTATGGAAGCTAGCACCATATAACTACACAATCCCGCGTACCCAAATTTTCTTTTTGTTATAAATACCGCAGCAACGCAGAGGAAAAAATTACAAACCGACACGAACAGGCTCGGAAGACACCTCAACTTACCGATGATCTGAAAAAACAAGTCATCCAACATCATGCCTCCTTTTTCAACAAACGAGGAGTGTTTTACAAGTTAAAAGCTAACCTTTGCCCCAATTACAAACAGCTGGCATCTCTGTTTTGCAATAGCGTTCTTATCTTTAGCATCCTTAAATACCGAGTTGTACTGTTCGCATGCAGATTTGCAAGACTTTGTTTTAATGTGGTCGAACTCTGCAAACAACATGAACCCATCACAAACTTTGTAGTCAATTGCAAAAGTGAGCATATCTCCTTTTGTCCTTTCTCCGGCGGATACCTTTCTTTGGACTTTGTGTAAGACACTTGAAAAGGACCATTTATCATCCAAATTATATCGGATTCCTACGTTCCATGCGTGACCAGCATTGCCATCTTTTGTCGACATGAAATTCCCGTATCTTACATTCTCATAATCATATACTGTTTCTTTTGGAATTCTAGATTTTCCATTATCTATAAAGCCAACCCCAACGAAGATTTTATCGTTATAGCCAACAGTGCCGCTTAAATGATATGCCTTTGCGTTATTTAGCTCGACATCCTTATCATCAATTTTCACTTTTCTCGTATCTTCAAACAAAAGAACGGCAGCAAGTTTGGTCGAAAACTTGCTTTCAAAATCATGAAAATGAGATATCGACATAGCAACGTTATTTCTTCCCGAAGGTTTTTGCTTATCAGCGTCGCCTTTGATAAATACGCCATCATCATTCCCATTGGAAGAACTACCAGTTCCACGACTTTTATCATTATGACCATGATGTTTCGTGTCAGGAGTGATGCCAATACCGAATTGAAATCCATGAATTATCGGAGAATAATACACAATTTTTGTTGCCTTACTTGAGTAGCCAACCATGCATATTGGAGAAATAACTCCAGCCGCATAATCCATATCATGAGGTACAGTTCCGTCGACTCCGGTTGTGCCTCCAATTAGCTGTTGTCCGCTATAAATACTTTTTCCATCTGGCCCTTTCACGTTCCCAACCTGGATGATTCCAAATCTACCCAAAAAACTGAGATACATTTTATCAACTCCTGTAGCCCCTTTCATTACCTCAAGATCCACTGTTGCGCTGTATTCAATACCATTAGGTAAAAACCCCTTAGCATTGAACAAAATGTTAGCCTCCCCTGCAGAAATTCTCGGCATTGTCGAATCTTTATCTTTTTTATCTGCCTCTTGGGGATTTTCAATATAATACCTATTCTTTGGAGACGAAAAGTTGGAATGAACCGCTGCAGCTCCAGAAATCGTAAATTGAGGAATATTATCTGTTTTACTGACACTATTAGCCAAACAGGGATTTATCAACAAGAAGGAACTGACGATTAACGATGATTTTTTCATAAGTAATAACTGCTAACAAAGAAAAATTTGCACTAAATTCAGTATAGTATGTCATCAGTTTACAAAAGGCAAATGAAAATATTTGTTACCTTGTCACTGTTTTGAGAAACAATACTTCATCCAAAGCGGACATTGACAAATATTTTTCAATTGTTCAAACGGGTTACTGAGAAAAGTCTGAGCTGGCTATCAGTGATTAATCAGCTACAACAAAACCCACACCATGACTCCCGCATAGCCCAGTTTACAATGCTTTAGACAAGATATA
>JAIRYO010000035.1 GCA_031267725.1 Holosporales bacterium
CGTTCCATCTTTATTTACTTCCAAATCTTACCTCCATAACTTATCCTACCATCATTATGCTTTATTTGTCCCAATCCTTTAATAAAAATATCGATAAACTTCATCGGAAGGTTAATATGTGCCAAAGCTGTGATGATCGCGTGGCAGAGTGGATGGAAAGTGAAACAGAGGAACATCCGAAAATGTTATTGGTTCTATCTACTCAAATGTGCAACAGACCATTGGCAACTTCAGTCGATTGTATAGCATACTTGACAGAAAAGTCGAAATCTGCCCTCCAGTCAGGATTATCCCTCCCTTGTGTGATTGCAAGGGGGGCAAATGAGATTAAGCCGAGGCTTTCTAAGTTGGATGGGATCAAATGTTCTGTTTCCCAACCTCATGATGAAAAAATGGATTATTGGTGGAGCGTAAGATGCCCATATCATCCCGCAAGGCTTCAGCTTACTACCAGCAAGCTGGAAGATAGAGAAGAAGCAGCATCCAAAATGATTCCTGGGCTGATTCGGATTCGATTACCAGACTTAACGTTCAGATGTGCTAATGAATACAAATCTCCGGATAAACTATTAAAAAACGAAGAATTGTTGAAAAATCCAGTTGAAGAACAGGTGCGCACTGATAAAAACTTTGGAAATGCTGAGCGAAATCCTCCTTATAAGCTTTCAGAGTTTTTTCCGGAAAGAGCTAGAATAGTGAAAGCAACATTGGAAGAATTACGCCGACTCTTTCACGAAGTAAAAAGTTATAAGACAGGGTTGTCAGAATACAAGAAGCCTGTTAAGCAAAAGTTGCTTGAGAAAGTATTAGAGAATTTTTATTCAGCTAATTCTGGATTAGGTGTTCTGAGGCCAGACATGAAGCAATGGAAAGAAGATGATTATAAAAATGTTCAACTGCTTAGCTATATTCTTAAACTTTTGGATGTGTATTCCGATGTATGTCAAGATATGAGAAACTAATGATAGAGGCTAAAAAAGTCCAATTATATCCATAAGGGTTCGTTAATTTAAGTGGAATCGGTTGGTGGGAAACGGCCGCGACAAAATGGCAGATATGCATTGTCGTTTTGTAAGTAAAGCACATGCAAATGCAATAACGTAATTTTGTGGATCGCGACAGACTCTATGGCTAAAAATCGCAAGAATGCGTTAGTCAGGCGATTAGTCTCTCTTGGATATTAAGGCTTTTATCACAGTTATTGCTAAAGCAAGAAGTATATGTTATAAATGACCGTGTCACTAGGGTAGGAAAATTCTGGAGAAAGAAAATGATTGTATCTGGCAGAATGATGTTTGTGGTTTTTGTATGCGTAATCTCAACTGTGTGTGGTGCTATGGATAATAATGGAAAAGCTGTTATTCTGAATCCTAGTGTAAATGTTGATAAGCACATTTTGCAACCTCTTCCCGCCGAGGCTGTTCGCGGTTCCATCTCTTCGTGTATTTCACTTTCTCCACGGTTGCAACAAAACAGACTAAAAACACTTGTAAATGCTGTTGTTGATAAGAAAGAAGGCTATTCAGGCTTCATAATAGTTATCGTGCAAGCTGTCAACAACTACATCGCCAACAGTATTCCCCTAAAAGGAGACGAAGATTATTCGCCTTGGATTGTGAGGAGTTGCCTACCGTTGACGCACAGCAAATATACAACCCCGTTTTTCGGGCGAATTGAGTCTGCGATTGATAAGAGAATCAAAATGGTTCCAGAGGAAGAGAGAAAAAAAGTGGAATTTGAGCTTTTTGCAAGCCATCTTTTCGATAATTAAAAATGACGTTTGGCATAACACGAGAACATCAAGTTTTTTTCAGCTAAAAGACGTTATTTGAAATAATTCTTACGATGGAGAATCATAAGAGCGCGGTTATATGCGGTCACTTTTTGCCAGTCAATCAACAGGTCACAGTTCCGTTTTCGGGACATCTTGAAGCGCATGTCCGCAATGGTTAACAAAAAAATGCGAGGCACTGAAAACAGAGCGTCCGATTTTTGATAGCGGCGGAGAGATTTTTCTCTGGAGAGGATGTGCGCTCCACCAGATTTTGTGGGAATTTTGTAGAAAATATTTTTGCCCTAATTGGGTATATACGCAAGAAGCGCGCTGTATCAGAGTGCTTGCCGATCACCACATTAACAAAAGCCGACAAACGCGGCACATTCATTCTTCAAGTTGTCCAATCCCGCCCAAATTCTCCGATTTTTCTCCAAACCAGGGGTCACGGAGATTTTTCGCAGTTCCGCAATAGAAGCTGATTCTGAAGCGATCCCGGACATTCCTCAGAACCGTCGTTTTCATGTTGCGGAGAATTCTATGGTCGAGCGGTTATATCAAATAAGCTATGACCTGCCGATCGATTATAATCATGCGGTTTTAGAATTGATACGGCTGGAGTTAAGAGAGAAGAAAGCAACAATGGTATCCCAAAGCGTATTATAGGTAGAAATATGATTTCTGAGCCATTTTTTGAAATTGGCCCAAAAATGCTCTATCGGATTTAAATCCGGAGAATAAGGAGGAAGAAATATCAAGCGGCATCCGACATCTTCGAGCATTTTTTTCACTTTTTCGCTTTTGTGAAAGCTTGCGTTATCCCAAATAACTACCTGACCTTTCTTGAGATTTTTCAGCAAAAATCCTTCAACCCAACTTTCGATAAACTCTCTGTCCGAATTACCGTCGCAAACACATTCTGCAATGGTTTTATGATTTATGTATCCGGCAATTACATTTGTTCTTTTGAACTTTTTCCCTGAAATTTCACCAATAATCTTTACTCCGCGGCGGGCATAACAATGATCCCGGTACAGATATTCGCTGACGCCGCTTTCATCGACATAAACCCTTGATTCTTCCGATATTCCCGCTATCCCTAAAAGGTATTCCCGACGCTTCTCTTCGTTCCTTTCTTTGTACACAGTCGTTTTTTTTTATATTTATAACGCAGTGTGCAAGTTTTTTTGAGTAATTTTTGTAATTTAACGGTATAACAAAGCATCGTTTTGAGTTTTTATATATTTGTGTAAAAAAAACGAGGAAACGATGCCTGTGGAAGAT
>JAIRYO010000037.1 GCA_031267725.1 Holosporales bacterium
TTATTCTAAAGATAGCCTTCGCCTCATTTTGAGTGTGACCTTCTTTCAAGAAGTCAACTACTCTTTGTCTGTATTTTATATCGTATATCATAGATATCATTATAACTTCTCCTTAGGCTTTTGTCAACTAATTTAGGTATATCATGCTTAAAGCATTATAAAAAGAAATACAAAAATCATTGGGGCATGGTTTACGGTCTATCCAGACTGGGCCGCCTGAGTCATGTTATGTTTGAGGCTGGCCGAGTGGTTTTCAAGGTTTTAAGCATTCCTTGAAGATCTACCTTTGCGGCCGGCCGCTTTGTTCAGGCTTTAATAGGAAAGAATGAAAAGAAAGGAGTACTCAAATCATTGGGGCGTAGGTTACTCCCTATTCAGGCTGGGCCATGCGGGAGTTATGTTATGTTTGAGGCGGGGCGGATGATTCAAGCTTTTAAAGCGATTGTTCCACGTGGAACATTTTATGTTTACGGCGGTGTTCATAAAAGGTTTTTTCAATTTACATTTCCAAACCTTTCCTTGTAAACTGCCTCACTTTGCCCATATATTTTCTCTTAAAGTTATACGAGGTATCTGATAAAACCAAGGGGGATCGAAATCCAAAGCTTCCTCTTTTTGTTCTCCATTTATAATCCTCTTCACCTCTTCCCATTTTTTATTTTGGAAAGTTCGATGTATCTCCGCAATAATAGCTATTTCAAGAAGAATGGATTGATTCCAGTATAAATTTTCTGCTACAGCTTCTTTAGCATACTTTGCATTTTCTTCGATGCAATGTATCCCATAGTTAGCGGAGAGTCTTGCCAATGAAAACCTTTCCAGCTCTTCAATTGCTTTCTCTAGTATAAAATCAACTTCTGTAGAAAATTCTTCATAAGCAGCATAGAGCTCATTAATCTGGTATACAATACCTCTCTTTTCTCCATTTTCCTTTTTTAAGAATTCTTTTTCTCTTTCAGCAAAAATCTTTCCTGCTATGTAAAATCCTGTGTCGACAGAGCTTAACTCTAAACGAACGCGATGAGATTGATAACTTTTTTCAATTCCTTCTTCTAATCTCATCCTCTTTTCTAAAATATCTTTTCTCTCCGTAAAAGGTATAAACACTGACATTGCGGTTCCCAGCGAATTCTTGATTTCGTCTAAAATATTTAGGAGAGGGATTTTTCCATTATCAACAATCTTTTTTCTTCCTTTGGAATCAGTTTTTTCGCAATGAAAAAACAGCAAATTTTTAAAAGAAAAATTATCAAAATAGTAAAAGCTTTCGGAGGTAATGAGAAATATATTCGAAATGGCACCCTCCCATTTTTTTATCAAAGAATCCTGACGACGTAGATTCAACGTCTCTTCTAGAAAAAATCTTGCCAACTTCCATGCTTCGATTATGCATAATCTCAATTGTTTTACATCAAATCCTATATTATTCCTTTTGCAGCATGTTGCTATTTGCCATTCTAGCATTTTCGGTTTAGGTAAACAAAAAAGCCGTGGTACTACCGAATACAGTTGTTTTGCTAAAAACTCTGTATCTCTTCGCTTCAGTAAGGGGGAGTTCATTCCAAATCTTCGAATTTGAAAATGCAAAGTTGAAGGAGCCTTAAAAGGTATCAGTTCTTGTTGAGAAGTACCTAAACTTTGTTTTTGCGATTGTGCAAAGTCTTCTAAAGGTTTTTCATCTTGAATCAGCTGTAGTTGATTCACTTTGCTCAAACTTAAACAGCTTTCAAAGCTATGTTTAACGTCATCGTCATGAGCCTCTACATTCCAATTTACCAGAAAAAAAGCCGTTAACGCAAACATCATATCTAATTTATTTTTTAAAGTAGTCATACTAAAACCGCGATACACCAAGCTAAATACCATTAATAGGATATGACAAATTAAAAGAAAAGATTCCTAAAAAACAAAAATAATAAGATAAATTACTCTTCTTTTGTAGTTTTTAATATTTCTTCAATAATTTTCTTTGCATCTCCTAAGACCATCATTGTATTATTCTGATAGAATAGAGAGTTGCCAATTCCGGCATATCCAAACCCCAAGGATCTTTTTATAAAGAGAACGGTTTTTGCCTTGCTAACATCAAGAATTGGCATCCCATAAATCGGTGAGGTTGGGTCGGTTTTAGCTGCCGGATTGGTTATATCGTTTGCCCCAACAACTATTGCAACATCTGTTGAACCAAAATCGTGATTGATTTCATCTATTTCAAGCACGTCTTCATATGGAATATTTGCTTCCGCCAAAAGCACATTCATATGGCCCGGCATTCTTCCTGCTACTGGATGAATCGCGTACCTAACAACAATGCCTCTTAATTTTAGTATATTCGATAACTCTCTGATAACGTGTTGCGCTTGAGAAACTGCCATACCATATCCTGGGACTATTATGATGGATTCTGCATTTTTTATTATAAATCCCGCATCTTCCGGACTACAAAGCTTGATATGTCCATCATTCTTATTTGAAACAATCATTGTTGAATTCTTCTGCTGTATCCCAGATATAACGGTAAGGAGAGATCTATTCATTCCCTTGCACATAATGCTACTTAAAATTGCTCCCGATGTTCCAACCAGTGCGCCAACAACTATCAATGCGTTATTTTCCAGAGTAAATCCAATTCCCGCAGCGGCCCAACCGGAATAAGAATTCAACATAGATACAACAACAGGCATATCTGCCCCCCCAACTGGTATTATAAGCAAATATCCTATTATAAATGATGCAAAAATTATCGATATGAATAGCATAGGAGATTGAGTAACAACAAAAGCAATTATCATTACGATTGTTGCCAACACGATGAGCATATTTGATTTACGTTGTCCTGGATATTGAAAAGCGCTAGCAGTAATAACTCCTTGAAGTTTTAGAAATGCAACGATGGATCCTGTAAATGTTATCGCCCCTATCGCGCTTCCGAGCGAAATTTCTATGGCATTTAGGACAGGAAATGAAGTCGCCCCAGTCTCAGGTATTCCAAATAGCTGAGGAGCAACAAATATAGCAGAAGCTATGAAAACCGAAGCCAAACCAACGAGACTGTGAAAAGCGGCTAATAATTGGGGGAGAGAGGTCATAGCAATATTCTTTGCCACATAAAATCCTATCCCTCCACCGAGGAGTATCGTAAACACTGCAACAATAGGGAGAAGATTTTCTGAGATACTGTGGGTCGCCACAAAATTTGTAATGGCGTGCAAAACTGAAGGAAAAGTAGCCGCAAGCATACCCACTATTCCTAAACGATTTCCGATTTTTGCTGTTTCAGCCGAGGAAAGCACCCTAAGCGCCAAGATAAAACATACAACCACAACAATTGGAAAAAAAAACAAAACATTGTCGATGCAACCAAATTTAAAACTCAACATCATTTTCCCTTCTTTTTTCTTTTAAAGGAGAACATTAGGAGCATTCTTCTCGTTAACATAAACCCACCAACTATGTTAATTGAAGCTAAAAAAACAGCGACAATTCCGAGCCAAGATGACAAGGTAACTGAATTTTCTTGAAAAGAATTGACAGCCGCCGCATCAAGGGCGATAACGATGATGATGCTGGAAATAGCATTGGTTATAGACATAAGAGGAGCATGAAGAGCAGGAGTTACCTTTAAAACAACGTAGTATCCGACAAAACAGGCTAATATAAATATCATTAATGTTTCGATAGTTGGCATATTTTTTCAATCCTTTCATTTAGTATTTTTCCATTATAAGTCAGTAAAGTTGATTTTATTATATCATCATCGATTTTTGATATTTCCGGTTGATCACTCATCTTCTGAACTAATAGTTCGAAAAAAGCAAAAACGTTTTTTGCGAATAGCTTTGATGCATCAAACGGAATCCTATTCAAGATGTTATCGAAAGAAACTATCTTTATTCCGTTTTTTTCAACTATCTCTCCATGCTTGGTTAGTTCGCAATTTCCTCCAGTCTTTGAAGCCAAATCTACGATTATCGACCCGCTCTTCATAGTCTCTACCATATCTTTTTTGATGATGATTGGCGCTTTTTTTTCAGGAATTTGAGCAGTGGTTATTATGATATCTTGGCTTTGTATAACGGTGCGTAATTTGGATTCTTGGGCTTTTTTATATTCATCACTCATCTCATCGGCATAAACCCCATCCATTTTCTCATTTGTTTCAATCTCTACGAATTTTGCCCCCAAACTTTCCACTTGCTCTTTAGTTGAAGCTCTCACATCAAACGCACTAACGCTAGCTCCAAGCCTTTTTGCTGTGGCTATCGCCTGAAGCCCTGCAACTCCAGCCCCTATAACGAGAATTTTTGCAGCTGGAATGGTTCCAGCACTCGTCATCATAAGAGGAATAGCCCTTTTAAAAATGTGAACGGCCTCAAGAACAGCTCTGTATCCAGCAAGGTTAGCTTGTGATGATAGAACATCCATGTATTGAGCCCTTGTAGTTCTCGGGATCAGATCTAAAGCAAATGATGTAATATTTGAATCTCTCAATAATATCACATTGTTTGAATTGTTAAATGGTTCTTGAAGCCCTATTAGAATTGTTTTCTCTTTCAACAATTTTATGTTGTCGCGCTCAAGTGGATTAATCGAAAAAATGACATCGGCGTGCTCAATATTTTCTTTACTAGAAATTTTTCCCCCTGAACTTTTATAACTAAAATCATCAAAACCCGCCATTTCTCCAGCACCTTTTTCAATTGAAATTTCATGATTTAATGCGAGTTTTTCACAGACATTCGGAGTGACGGAAACGCGATGCTCGATGCCTTTGTTTTCTGCAAAAACAAACAATCTCATAAGTTCTTGAAGCTAAAATAAATGCCCAGAGATTCTAGCATACAAAATAGCGAAATGGATGCGATTAGTTAATGTTGTATACGTTCACGTCAGTGGCATTTAGTTCTCCAATATTACTTTGGTTGATTTATCCTCTTTAAAGACTTCTCTATTCTTCTTAAAGCTTCTTGTAACTTCATTCTACTTCACCAATTCTTTTTAAAAAACATTTTGTATTATACTACTTCATCAACAGAATTAAATGGCTCTGATGAACCTATACACCCACATATACAGATGTTGACGTGGCGTATAACATTGAGTATAGTGGGAGGGAGGGAGGATGTTAGGTGAAAGCCGAGGAAGTTGTCTATGCTGAACTAAGGATGAGTGATGTTTTTTTCGAAAAGAGATTGATTGATAGTGGCGTTCTGTGTTTAGTGTTTTAAAAAAGGAGAACAAAATGAAAGATACAAAAGTCGAATTGAGCAGGGAAGAAAGAACGGCCTGTGAGGTCTGGACTCGTGTTATGGGGTATTTTCGCCCGGTAACGGCGTTTAACAAGGGAAAGCAAAGTGAATACAAAGAGAGAAAATGTTTCAAGGAAGATTGTGTGTGCAAAAAAGGGTCATATAAAGCCTAGTACAAAATAAATCGATAATGCAGCCTGTGGTATAGTCTACCTATTCAAGCTGGGACATGCTGGGGGGGCAGGGATGTATAGATGAACTAGCTTTGCAGCTTTTGTTGTGGATGAACAAGCTATTTCTCCTCGTGTTTTTCCTATACTTTTTTATATGATGCTTGGATTAAATGGTTGAGACTTCCAGTTAAGTCAAATAGCTAACAGGCGTTCAAAAATAAGTCCCTATGCCGCGATAAAGGAGTTTTCCGGTTTCTTTCTTTTACTACTGCCAAGACCGGTATTTTTTGCGATATCACTACGTCTTTTGGCATAATTTAGTGAAACAACCGGATAGTCCTGGGGAAGCCCCCATTTTTCCTTATACTCTTCAACAGTCATATTGTATACAGTACTCAAATGTCTCTTTAACATTTGCAGTTTTTTTCCATCCTCTAAGCATATTATATAGTCGTCAAAAACAGATTCCTCTACGGGGACAGCCGGAATCGATGTGATCTGATTTTTTAGATTATTAACATCTTTTGTAACATCAATAACTGCAAAAAAAATCTTTTTCAGTATTTCCGGAATTGCATCAACCGAGACATCGTTGTTTGCCAAGTAAGAAGAGGCTATTTCCGTCGCATAAGCTATCATTTCCCGATTTGTTAAAATTTCCGGCATCTAAAGCTCCGTTATAAACAAAGTAACAGTCGTCTTATGTAAATGTTTATTATAATACAAAAAGCAATGCAACAAAAAAGTTTCAATTATTAGATTTTTTTAAAAATATATTTCTAATTAGCGAAAACTGTTTTTTGAGGAAATAATAACTTAACCGAATAAGAGGAAATCAGCCTCTTTCAATTAATTGTTTCACGTAAAGCATCTACGATTGATGTCGCTACTTCTCCTACCTTTTAAGCAAATGTTCCACGTGGAACATTTATGTTTGATGTCAGCTGGATGGCTTGCTCAGCTACAACAACCTCAGAATAAAAGTGGGAAGAGGTTGCTTATATATATCCTATCTCAAAGTATTGTAAAATGGAGCGTTTAAACTATTCAGTATGGTTTGTTCCCTATTCAGGCTGGGCTACGTAGGAGTCAGAGTAGTAGTTGAGTAAGGAGCTACTTCTATGAAGTACATTACTAGAGTTCAAGCGGGCCTCTCTTTTCTCTCAAATCATATGAACGCAGACATTTGTAAATTCATTTTGTAAATTTTTTTTAACTCTGCTAAAATGGTTAGCGTTGTGTTTTGACTATTTTTTGCGAAAGTTTTTTTGATTTTGCGCAAATTTCAAGGTGAATATGAACATAGAAAAAATTAATTTTTCTGACATGCTTAAGGAATCTTTTGATAAACAAGATTCTTTGGAGGGGCGAGTTGTTCTTGGGACGGTCGTGGGGATTAAAAAAGATAAGGCTATCATCGATGTTGGGTTAAAATCCGAAGGCAGGTTATTCCTGAGTGATATTAAAATTTTGAAAGGGAGTGACGATGTTTCCATCGGGGAAACGTTGGAGGTTTTTGTTGAGCGATTCGAAGATAGAAATGGCGAACCGATCTTAAGTATTGAAAAGGCTAAAAAAGAGAATATTTGGAAAGATCTTGAAAAGAAACTGGAAACTGGTGAAATTGTTGAAGGTATCATAACCGGAAGGACAAAGGGTGGTTTTGCTGTTGATATCGATGGGACGATAGCTTTTTTACCTGGTAGCCAGGTTGATCTTCGTCTCATTAAGGACATAACTCCATTCCTAAACACAAATCAGTCGTTCAAAATCTTGAAGATGGATAAACTGAGAAACAATATAGTTATTTCTCGTAGGGCAGTCCTAGAAGCAGTAAGGAATGAATCTAGAAGTGAGATCATATCGAAGCTTGAAGAAGGAATGATCATAGAAGGGGTTGTTAAAAACATTACGGATTACGGTGCGTTTATTGATATTGGAGGCATCGATGGCCTGTTGCACATTACAGATATGTCTTGGAAAAGAGTTCCAACTCCTTTCGATGTTGTTAAAGTTGGAGATTCTGTTCGGGTTCAAGTCCTAAAATTTAATAAAGATTCTGGAAGAATTTCTCTCGGGATGAAGCAACTAGGCAAGACCCCCTGGGAAAATGTTGAGCAGAAATACATTGTTGGGGAAAAGTATCAGGGAAAGGTTGTTAATGTTACGGATTATGGAGCGTTTGTCGAACTTGAAGATTGTATTGAGGGGCTGATTTATGTAACAGAGCTTAGTTGGATCAAAAAAAATATGCATCCGACTAAGGTTGTTAATGTTGGCGATGAAGTTGAGGTTATGGTTCTTGAGGTAAGTTCGCAAAAGAGGAAAGTTAGTCTTGGGCTAAAGCAGTGTCAGGATAATCCCTGGAAACAGTTTGCTGAGACTCATCCCATTGGAACGAAGCTTGAAGGCATTGTTAAAAATATAACGGAATTCGGGATTTTTGTCGGAGTTAGCGATATTTTAGATGGAATGGTTCATATGTCTAACCTCACCTGGAATGATGAGGAAAGCGAAAGTGAATCTAAAAAAATTGAGAAAGGGCAAAAAATCGAAGTGATTGTCCTTGATGTTAATCCGGAAAAAGAAAGGATTAGTCTTGGGATCAAGCAGCTGACAGAGGATCCATTTGCAAAGGCTGAAGGCGAAACTAAAAAAGGGGCTGTTTTTGTTGGCGAAGTTAAGGAGATACTCTCTTCTGGAGTAGAGGTGGTTCTCGAGAATGGTTTATTTGGTTTTATCAAGAAGGTTGATATTTCAAGTGATACAATGGCTAGAAATGCTTTAAACGTTGGAGATAGAGTTGAAGCTATTGTTCTTAGTGTGGAAAAGGCAACGAGAAAGGTGAATTTGTCAATCAAGGCTCTCGAAGCGCAAAGGGAAAAGGCGGCATTGGAACAATTTGGATCGACGGATAATGGGGCAAGGTTGGGAGATATCCTTGGGGCCGCCCTCGAAAAGAAAGAAGAAAAAGAAGGAAAGTAATTCATATCTCTTTTCAAGTAGTGGTTCATAGTTCTCGCATTTATAGTCGGTTGTAGTCTCTGCAGTTTTTTGTGTGTAAGGTGGTGAGAGTTTTGTTCTTCTATCTTTATAGATGTCTTTTCGGATATAATCCCTTTTAAATTTGAACACTGATTAAAACGGAAGTAATTGGTTTAGCCTGAGAATATAGCATGGCAATTTTGGTAATTTTTGAAAAAGTTTTTGGTGGTATAGCTTTTGCGACGAGCGTAATAGGGTTGGTTCCGCAAATATATAAATCGTTTAAAACAAAATCAACGGGAGATATATCAATGATTATGCTCTGGAATTATTTTGTTTGCTCTGCTTCTTGGATTATTTATGGCCTTATGGTAAATTCGAGTTTTGTTATATGGAGTAACGTTGTGGGGTTGATAACGAGCTTAATTTCCATTTTACAAAAAAGATACTACGATGAAAGCTGTTGACGTTTTAGATTTTATAGATTTTTCAAAATATAAGTCCATTCTATGTTTAGACGGAGATATTCCACGTTCAGATTTTTTTCTGTCTAAAAATCTTCCGATAATTGCGGCAGATGGTGCCGCAAATCGATTATACGAAATGGGAATTCGTCCAGATTTTTTAATAGGAGACTTTGATAGTGTTAGGCCTGAACTGCTCTCATATACCCCTAATTCAAGAAGCGTGGATCAGAATTTTTCTGATTTTCAAAAAGCAATTGAATATCTTAAAGAAAATGAATTAGTTCCTATGATAACGTGTGGAATAAGTGGGGGATACCTCGACCATATTATCAATAACGTTGGAATTATCGTGCAATTACCACATGGAATTTTTGTAGATAGCTCGATTATAGGCTTTTGTTTAAAAAAAGGTGAGCACCGTTTTTCTTTCCCATTTAATGCTAAAATCTCGATTTTTGGTATGCCAAGCTGCAGAATTTCTACGACTGGGTTGAGATGGGAATTGAATAACTCTACACTTGTATTTCCCGGCTATAGTTCCTGCTTAAATAGGGTTCTTTCGAAAAAGTTACTTATCAAGGTGATAGAGGGGCTTGCTCTTGTGACTGTTTACAGATCCATTATTATAGATGCCGGAATTGAATAGAATAAACGTGATTTTTAATAATTTTATAGAATTTATTGGTAACATGCTTTCTGATGCTTAGGAATGTTAAGAAATATTTTTACAAAAACATGTTGACACTCATACCATGTGGTGATAGATTAACCAGCACAAGGAATTGAAAGCGTGGTAATCTCCGGAAGGGGGCACGTGGAAGGTTCCTGAGGTTCTAGAAAAAGTGAATATAAGAAAAAACATAGGTAGTGAACAGGTGGCGTGTTAGTAAACACTAGTAAACATTTGTTCATTAAAATAGACGAATATAATACAGTTAATTTTTGATGAGTTTAATGGGATTGAACATGAGAGTTTGATCCTGGCTCAGAACGAACGCTGGCGGCATGCTTAACACATGCAAGTCGAACGGTATTTGATAGTACTTGTATTATCAAGTATAGTGGCAAACGGGTGAGTAACGCGTGGGAATGTACCTTTCAGTTCTGAATAACGTTTGGAAACGAACGCTAATACAGGATACGGATGAAAATCGAAAGAGAGATCGCTGAGAGAGCAGCCCGCGTTAGATTAGGTAGTTGGTGGGGTAAAAGCCTACCAAGCCTATGATCTATAGCTGGTCTGAGAGGATGATCAGCCACATTGGGACTGAGACACGGCCCAGACTCCTACGGGAGGCAGCAGTGGGGAATATTGGACAATGGGGGAAACCCTGATCCAGCGATGCCGCGTGAGTGATGAAGGCCTTCGGGTTGTAAAGCTCTTTTATAAGTGAAGATGATGACGGTAACTTATGAATAAGCCCCGGCTAACTTCGTGCCAGCAGCCGCGGTAATACGAAGGGGGCACGCGTTGTTCGGAATGACTGGGCGTAAAGGGCGTGTAGGCGGTTAGGTAAGTTTGATGTGAAATACCTGGGCTCAACCTGGGAACTGCATTGGATACTGCTTAGCTAGAGTGTTGTAGGGGATGATGGAATTATGCGTGGAGAGGTGAAATTCATAGATATGCATAGGAACACCAGGGGCGAAGGCGATCATCTGGGCAATAACTGACGCTGAGACGCGAAAGCGTGGGGAGCAAACAGGATTAGATACCCTGGTAGTCCACGCTGTAAACGATGAATGCTAGACGTTGGCATTTTATATGTCAGTGTCGCAGTAAACACGATAAGCATTCCGCCTGGGGAGTACGGTCGCAAGATTAAAACTTAAAGGAATTGACGGGGACCCGCACAAGCGGTGGATTATGTGGTTTAATTCGAAGCTACGCGCAAAACCTT
>JAIRYO010000045.1 GCA_031267725.1 Holosporales bacterium
CTCATTTTGAGTGTGACCTTCTCTCAAGAAATCAACTACTCTTTGTCTGTATTTTATATCGTATATCATAGATATCATTATAACTTCTCCTTAGGCTCCTGTCAACTAATTTAGGTATATAAGCAATCTCTGAATACTGCTTAGAGGGGGGGTAATCTATATGTAAAAAGGTGAAGAGATTGGTTTATGCTCTATCCAGGCTGGGCCAGGCATGAGCCATGTTATGTTTGGTCCGGCTGGGTTCCCAAGCTTTAAAATCAATTGTTCCACGTGGAACATTTTATGTTTGATACCAGCCGGATGTATTATTCAACTTTAAAAAGTAGTTGAAAAACCTATCAAAAACCTATATTGCTCATCATATTTTTGCTTTTTAACTGGGAGGGCATAGGTTAATTTTAACGGCCCAAATGGAGTAACGAAAGAGACGCCAAAGCCAACCGAAGCTCTGATCTTTTTCCCGTCTAAAATCTTATGCCCCTTGATTTTAGTATCGAAATCACAATTATATCCGTCTACGATATTTCCCTCAGAATCCATTATAGTGCCACCAGTCTTTTGCATGTACTTTCCTCCTTTGTTCGGCGCGTCCCACAAAGTTCCAAAATCAGAAAACAGGAACCCTCTAAACATAAGCTCTTCTGGAAGACCGATGGGAAACGCGTATTCAACGCTTCCCTTCCAGTATTTTTTTCCACCAATGAAATCTCGGCGAGTTACAGATTTTCCACCTTTCTCTCGAATAGTCGAGGAAAATGGGCCAAACCCGGCATAATCAAACCCTCTAAACGAATCAAGTCCCAACTGAAAGCTATCAACGATATGCGGATCTTTTCCTCCCATTTTCGATAAAACGCCTGTTGAAAGACTAAAAGTTAACGAAGTTTTTCTAGAAATTGAAAGCTTATAAGAACCAAATAATTCATTTTTCAGATGCCTCGCTTGTCCGCCAAGTCCGGCCATCGTTGTTGAAAGTGAAAGGGATAAGTTTCCCTTAATGCCTCTGAGAAAGCTGGTATTATATCCTATTGTATGCTTAAGTGATGATAAGTTGCATGAAGCTTCTTTTGAATCACTGATTCCACCAGGAGAATTTACATCTTTTGCCATCGTCTGATACCTGATAATAGGAGAGGCATCATCAGAAACATCGTTAAATTTTCTCTTGGAAATCGAATACTTCCAAGTCTGAGAAATTTTAGGACTTAAATCATACGAGATTCCTACGCCTGTTCCTAAATTAAAAACGTCAAATCCGTCGAACCTCGAAGAGACATACCTGTAGCCTGAAATGGTGCCTTCAATATCCTTGTCAAAGATGTGAGGATCAGAAAATGAAACCCGAACATTATTCAAAAATTTAAATTTACTTTTCTTAGAAACGTATCTCCCTTTCCCATCCGGCCCAATCTCCCTACTCCTTCCCCTTTTCGCTTTTCCAGACCCGAGAAAAACAGAAATTGAAGTTCCTTTTCCAAAGAAGTTCTTCTCGTTATATGTTAATTCAATTCCCATTCCATCTGTTGTCGAATAACTTCCAGAAGCCATAGCTTCTGCTGTTGGAGCCTCCTCAACCGAAATCTGTAAAATGCATTTATCGGCAGAATTCGGATCAGGGATAGTCTTTATATCAACTTTACTAAAGAAGCCAAGCTCTCTCAAATTACTTTCTGCCATGGTAATAAGAGCGTGATTATACGCATCCCCTTCTTCGAGAAGTATTTCTCTTCGTATTACATGATCTCTCGTTTTTGTGTTTCCGTTAATAACAATTTTTGAAATATATATGCGTTCACATTCCCTAATCTCAAAGACTACACTCGCACTTTTCTTTGCAAAATCTTTTTTAATTTTGGGGACAATCTTTACAGCAGAAAAACCATCTTTTCCGACTTTTTTAGCAATATCAGCAGAATCTATGTTGAGCAATGTTTGATTGTATCTCTCCCCCTTTCGACAATAGAGGTCTTTTTCCAAGTTTTTATCAGAAAGTTTTGGCACATATGATTTTACCGAGATTTCATCAAAGGTATAGAACTCCCCCTCATCTATCGTAAAAGTTAGAACAAACTCCGATTTATCCGTGGACAACTCCGCTATAGCAGAAATAACCTTGGCATTTGCATACCCATTTTCGTGATAATATTTAGTAATTGCATACCTGTCTTCGCTCAATCTATCCGGATCGTATATATCATCCGTTACAAAAAACCTATACCATCTCTTAACCTTAGAATAGATGATATCCCTCAAATCCGAAGAGGATACATTTTCATTACCAACAAATACAATGCGTCCTATCCCGGCTGGAACTCCCTCATTAATCTCAAAAACTACGTTCACCCTATTTTCTGAGAGTTTTATAATTTTCGGAACAACAGTAGTATTAAATCTTCCCATTTTCCGATATACATGAAGCAATCCCTGTTGAATTTCCCTCATTTTTGTGGGAGAAAGCGGAGTCCTTTCTTTAAGTTTTACAAACTTTTTAATGTCTCTGTCGGAAAATTTTGAATTCCCCTCAAAGGAGATTTTGTTAATAATTGGAAACTCCTTGACATAAACCTTTAAGACAGATCCCTTAATTTCTATTTTTACTTCTTCAAAAAAATCCGTTTTATTGAGTGCCTTTAAAGCCTCGTTTATCGAATCTCCATCACAATCGTCTCCGACTTGAATTGGAAGATAAGTTTCTACACTTTCCGGCTCGATTCTTTGACATCCAATATATTCTATTTTGGAAACGATCTCAGCAAATGAGTCAAAAAGAAACGCTGAACACAATAACAAAATCAAAAATAATCTATTTACTTTCATTTATTTAAACCAGTTAAAAAATTTACAATTCGAAAGATCGTTCCAAATTCCCAACGACATTAACCCAGCAACAATGGCCAACCCAGCCATTGATATACACCCAATCAACTTTTTGTTAAGAGGTCTTCCAAAACACCATTCAATTAGAGAAATAGCGACAGCTCCCCCGTCAAGAAGCGGGATTGGCAACAAATTCATTGCTCCAAGAAGTGCTGAAATCATGGCAATCATTGAGATGAAACTAGTAAACCCAGATTGAACACTGATCGATGACATTTTGAACAATGAAAGAACCCCCCCCACATTCTTGGTATCCGCTTTCCTCGTGATTATCTTAAATACCCCAACAATATTGTCGACTGATATAACGTACGTCTCAACAATTGCGGCCTTAAGCGCTTCAAGCACAGAAAGCTTTTTGAACAGAGCTTCTTTTGGTGAGACTCCTAAAAACTCAATCGGAATCAACTCCTCTCCCTTTCTCTCAAACATGTTAATACTTATATTACGAGAAAACCCGCCTCTTTCAAACTCGATAATCATCCTTTTTCCACGAGAATTTATTATCTCTTTTTTCAAACTTTTAAAATCATTTGTCTCCACCGAGTTTATCCTCGTTATCCTGTCTCCATCCCTCAATCCTGAAACGTACGCTAAGGAGTCTTCTTTGGCAATGGATATGAGGTTTCCATATTCAGGAGCGCCCTTTATAGCAAAAACAATCGAAAAAAGAACAATTGAGAGAAGAAAATTAGCAACAGGGCCTGCAGCTGCAATTAACAGCTTTTGCCACGGCCGCTTCCGATGCAGAGACATTCTCTCCATATCTTCTTCACTAGCCCCTTCTGGAACACACTCTCTAAAGCTCGAGACGTCCGCATCTCCGAACATTTTAACGTATCCACCGAAAGGGAATAAGGAAAGCCTCCACTGGGTACCTAATTTATCTTTTTTGGAAAAGAGAATAGGACCAAAACCGAGAGAGAAGGCACTGCAAAACACCCCGTTTGACCTGGCAACCATGAGATGTCCAAGTTCATGAACTACGATCACAATTCCCAAAAGAAGTGCGAAAGCCAGAATATCCACTATGAGTGCCACTTAAATATTTAAAGAAAATTGAACGAACTCTGCCTGGGATGATATCACAGATGAAATTATTAACAAGTAGTTAATTTTTATATCACCTGCCTGGCATCAAACATAAAATGTTCCACGTGGAACATTTGGGTTAAAAGCTTGAACCGAAGTATCAAAAGGGGGCATAACAGCAAGATACCTAGAGATTAGATAGTAAAGAAAGCAGGAGTTCTTGGTGTGACTGTGTGCATTCCACCACTGAAGAATAGAAAGGATTAACAAATTAAATGTTTAATGCTTTGGTTGGCAATTTCATGAGTATAGTTTTTAATAGATTAAAACTAATTCCACTTCATTTTGTCTCAAACTATATGAACCTATACAAGAGGAAAATAAATCATTGAATTTTAAGATGTTTTATATCAGAATGTGTGGAAGTCGAATGTTTTGGCGGAGTAGCTCAGCTGGTTAGAGCAGCGGAATCATAATCCGCGTGTCGGGGGTTCGAGTCCCTCCTCCGCTACCAATATATCCGGGAAACTTGAATGAAAATTAATGCGAATGATATAAGGATCGGTAACGTTTTGGAGATAAATTCAAAATTATGGATTGTAACTAGAACTCAGCACGTTCAGCCTGGAAAAGGTGGGGCGTTCATGCAAACAGAAATGAAAGAATTAAGAGGCGGACAAAAACTTAACGAGAGGTTCAGGTCTGCGGATACCGTTGAAAAGGTTTTTCTTGAAGAAAGAGTTTTTCAATTTTTGTATAAAGATGGAGAAGATCTATATTTTATGGACCAAGGGACATATGAGCAGATTCAGTTATCCGCTGATTTAGTTGGCGACTCTCTCGTTTTTCTATCAGATGGAATGTTGGTTAATATCTGTATGTATGAAAATGATCCGATCAGCGTTTCGTTACCAGCCACAGTGATCTTAGAAATTGTGGAATCTGAGCCAGTTGTTAAAGGCCAAACTGCCGCGTCTTCCTACAAGCCGGCTGTATTGACGAATGGTGTTAAAATAATGGTGCCTCAGCATATAGATACAGGAACGATGGTTGTTGTCAATACGTCTGACTTTTCATACGTCGAAAGAGCCAAGTAGTTTTGAATAGCTCCGCAAATTTACATGTGATGTTTAAGGCGGCAGAGAAGGCAGCATTTTCATTAGTAAGAGATTTTGGGGAGCTTGAAAAACTTCAAGTTTCCAGAAAAGGTTTTAAAAATTTCGTCACGTCTGCAGATAAAAATTCGGAGAGTAAGATAATATATGAACTTTCAAAAGCAAGAGCTGGCTTTTCTTTTATCTGTGAAGAATCCGGTTCTATACCGGGGGAAAAAAAAGATTCTATTTGGATTGTCGATCCTATAGATGGAACCAACAACTTCATGAGAGGGATTCCATATTTTGCCATAAATATAGCTCTAATGGAGAATGATGAATTCGTTTCAGGATTAACACTCGATCCGATGCGTAGAGATTGTTTTAAGGCAGAAATCGGAAATGGTGCTTTCTTAGGGAATAGAAATAGAATTAGGGTATCTGGTCGCGAAGACATAGAAGAGTCTGTGATTGTAACACGAACTTCTGGAGCAATAGATTTAAAGATCGTTGAACTGGGAGCAATTTTGAGAAAAACTGGTTCATTGGCTCTGGATCTTGCATACTTATCCGCCGGAAAATACGATGCAGTAATTGCTGAAGATGTTATGATATGGGACATCGCAAGTGGGGTAGTTCTCGTCAAAGAATCTGGTGGTTTTATCCGATATAATAAAAAAGAAAATGGGAAATACGATGTGATCGCAACATCTTCACTAAAACTTTTGGAAAGTATTAACAGAATTTTAAAAACCTAAGTATTGCCAAATTTAAAGCATCGGGAGGAAACGTCACCTATCGTATCGAAAATACCGTCCAAGTTTAAGAGAGGAGAGGAAAAACGCGGAGTTAGTTTTCGCCTATGAGCAATTGTGAATCCTGCCTGGCCCAGCCTGGATAGATGATAAACCATGCCCCAATGATTTTGGTATTTCTTTTTATAATGCTTTAGACAAGATATATACGGTCTCCATTAAATGCAAAGTTGGCTTTCCTCTATTAATAACCATGACTCCGACGGCCCAAGCCTGAATAGACCGTAAACCATGCCCCAATGATTTTTATATTTTTTATGCTTTCCTAATTCTAGCCTCTTTTTTGATGTTCCACGTGGAACAATCGCTTTAAAAGTCTGAACCATCCGGCTCGCCCTCAAACATGAAATGTTCCACGTGGAACATTTTATCTTTGTAACTACTCTGAAAAACTCTACTCAAGAGTCAAGCAGAATCTAGGTAGGTCTTCTATAATTAAACTATATCCTATATACCTTTAAAAAACTCCTTTGAATTAACGTTTTATTAAGCTTTTTGTGATACCCTATATATTCCATCCCTAGCCCCCACCCACCACTGGGGGACCTCCGGTCGGGTCCGGTCGCAACACCTGAGTTGTTCTCTCGTTTTGTAAGCACAAGCT
>JAIRYO010000047.1 GCA_031267725.1 Holosporales bacterium
CTCATTTTGAGTGTGACCTTCTCTCAAGAAATCAACTACTCTTTGTCTGTATTTTATATCGTATATCATAGATATCATTATAACTTCTCCTTAGGCTCCTGTCAACTAATTTAGGTATAAAAAGAAATACAAAAATCATTGGGGCATGGTTTCTATTCAGGCTGGGCCAGGCAGTAGTTATGTTACGTTTGAGTCTGGCCGCCTTGTTCTTAAGCTTTTAGGCATTCGTTGAACATCTACGTTTGCGGCGGATCGGGTTGGTTCAAGCTTTTAAACAATTGTTCCACGTGAAACATTTTACGTTTGAGTCCGGCCGCCTTGTTCATGCTTTAATAGGAAAGGATGAAGAGAAAGAAGTACACAAATCATTTAAGCATGCTTTACTGCCTATTCAGGTTGGGCCGCCGAAGTTATGGTTATTCATAGATGAAAACTAACTTTGAATCTTTTGTCTCAAACTATGTGAATGCATACACACCCTTCTTCTCACTCTAGAAAAATTTGAATCAAGGTAGTAGAATGGGCTCGTTAATTGTTTAACATCTTTTGCGAGTTTATGCCTATTATTCTTGAAATGCCTTCACTTAGTCCAACTATGAAAAAGGGAAACCTTGTCGCATGGTGCAAAAAAGAAGGAGATGAAATATCTGTTGGGGATGTCATATTGGAAATAGATACTGATAAAGTAACTATGGAAGTAGAATCTGTTTATAGTGGAGTACTATCAAAAATAATTGTTCAATCCGGCACTCATGATGTTTTGGTGAAAACCCCGATTGCAATCATCCGACAAAAAAATGATGCCGACGAGAGTGTTAAAAATTTGTTTGATAGCTTATCTAAACCAGTAATCACCGAAAACACAAAGGTTGCCGCAACTAAAAGAGTAATTGAAGTTAATGTACAAAAAAACGAGACCGAACCTTTAAGGATCAGTCCGTTAGCAAAAAGAATAGCCAATGAATATGGTATCGATATTTCGAATATAGCCGGAACGGGGCCACGTGGAAGAATCATCAAAGAAGATATTTTGAAAATGAAACAAGTCCTTGATGAGGGGGGAGATAATAGCTCAAACAGCCCTAAATTCACCGATGAATCGCTTTCCCAGATGAGGCATACGATTGCTGAAAAGTTGACGAACTCAAAGCAAAATACGCCCCATTTTTACATGGCAACTTCCATAAATGTTACTAATCTATTAGCCTTCCGAAAAGGCATAAATGACAGCGGAAAATTTCACACAAAGCTGACTATAAACGATCTTATCATAAAAGCAGTTGCGTTCTCGATGAAGGATGAACCATTAATTAACGTCATGTGGAATGACGGTTTTATAAGAAGATTTAACACGGTCGATATAGCAATTGCAGTCGCAATAGATGATGGATTACTCACTCCAATCATACAAAACGCCGATATAAAGTCTGTTTTAAGTATTTCTTCAGAAGTAAAAGGGTTAGTAAAAAGGGCGAAAATGAAAGAGTTAAAGCCTGAAGAATTTGTAGGGGGAGGAATCACTATTTCAAACCTCGGAATGTATGATATTGATAGCTTTTTTTCAATAATTAATCCCCCTCAAGGAAGTATTCTCTCAATTGGAACAGCAAAAAAAACTCCCATTTGCGATCAAGATGAAAATTTAATATTTGCAGATATGATTAATGTGGGCTATGCGGTGGATCACAGGGTTATTAATGGAGAAAATGCCGCGAGATTTTTAAAAACTCTAACTAGATATCTGGAAAATCCAGCGCTATTACTGATATAAGCTCATTTTGAATTAGGTTAATCTGACGAGGCTATCGTAAAGGACTTGCTCAGCTACAACACAACCTCAGAGTTATTTTCTCTGTAAATAACCATGACTTCTATATGGCCAAACCTGAATAGGGAATAACCCTTGCTAAATGATTTGAGCACTTCATTTCATATCTCCTGCCCCTCCCCACTTCTTTGATGTTCCACGTGAAACATCTATATTTGAGGCCACTCGGGTGGTCCAAATTTTTAAGCAATTGTTCCACGCGGAACAACTGATTTAAAACCTTAGGCCACTCGGCCAGCCTCAAACATAACATGACTCAGGCGGCCCAGCCTGAATAGGGAGTAACCTACGCCCCAATGATTTTTGTATTTTTTTTATAATGCTTTAAGCATGATATATAGCAATCTCTGAATATTACTTAGAGGGGTTGGTAACATGTATACAAAAGGTGAAGAGATTGCTTATATATATCTTGTCTAAAGCATTATAAAAAGAAATACAAAAATCATTTAAGCATGGTTTACGGTCTATTCAGGCTGAGCCAGGCAGGAGTCGTGGCGAAAAGTATTCCACATTTTACCTCAAACTATATGAACGTATACATAGCTGAGTTTAGCATTTGATTATCCCTTTTAAATTCTCTAAACTACGAGCAGCTCCAACTTACTTTCACTTTTTTCTTTGAAGAAATTTTATTTCAAAATTCTGTTTTTTCTATCGATAATAAACGTTACAAAATCCGAGATAACTCTCGATTCAGATAAGATATCTTACGATTCTCAAAGTGGTATAGTAACAGCATCTGGAGGGGTTGTAATTTTTCAAACGTTGGAAGATGGAGGCGAAAGAGAGCTACGTTCTGAAAAAGTTATATACAACGAAAAAACGGGAGAAATCGATCTTATTGGGGATCCAGTTATGAGAGAACCGAATGGAGACATCATATCTGCAAAAGCTGTTAAATTGGACAAAGATTTGAAAAAATCGATAATAGATACATTGAGAATTGTGTTAAAAGATGCGACGAGGATAAGAGCGGAACGAGGAACAAGTTTTGGTAAAATCTTTACGTTTAAAAATGCAAGTTATTCTCCCTGTAGAGAAAGTGGATGCCCCTTCCCGCTTTGGGATCTCGTTGCGGAAGAAGTTATTTACGATAAGAAAAAGAAAAAACTCATTTATAAAAATGCTAAATTAAGAATTAAAGGTATTCCAATACTTTTCTCTCCATATTTTGAGCATCCATCTCCAGAGGTTAAAAGACAAACCGGATTTTTAGCTCCCGTAATTAGAAACATAACCGGTGTTGGCTTTTTAGCGGCCGTCCCCTTTTACATTGCTATTAAAGATGATAAAGATCTAAAAATTACACCATTTTTTATTTCAAAAGGAAGGGCCCTTGTTTCATCAAATTATCGTCAAGTTTTTACGCACTGTGATTTTGAGGTATCTACAAGCTTTTTGTCGAGAACAAAAGATAAAGGAAAAAGACTAACTAATCACGATAAAAAAACAAGGTGGCATTTTGATTCCATTTTAAAATCATACAAACTCGACAACAAACAGATGAGTTTCAGAATTAATAGAGCAAGTGATGTTACCTATAAATCTGTCTATCCGGCCGATCTAAGACGCGATAATGTAAGGTATTTAGCTGGAAAGTATAACGATTCAAATATCGTTTTTGATTTTTATGATAAAAACTATTTTTTGACTACAGAATCTCATCTTTATCAAACAGCAGACAGGGGAACAGCTCCTTTTGTTTTTCCGCATATTAATTTCAACTACAAAAAAGAGGCGTTGGGTGGCGAATTTACGTTTGATAATGATTCTGTTTACTTAACAAGAAAAAAAGAGCAATCGGAAATGGCCTCGAAGGCCTTTTTTAGAACATCTAATAAATTTAGCTGGAATAAACAGACTAACGCCAATCCTTTCTTGATTGAGGTCAATTCTGGATTTCGAACAGATATTTTTAGCGTAAATGAGGCAAAAGAATCAGGCTCAAACAGAAATGCTTGCTTTCCTATTTTAGAAAACCAGCTCGCTCTGTCTATTCCATTTTTAAGTAAAATAGAAACATTAGATCAGTATTCAATTTGGGGCCCTAAACTCGTGCTTTCTAGCGTTGAGTCACTGAAAAAAAAGGATAATTTTGAATATAATGAAGATTCTATATTTGACAACTTCAGTGATTTGAATCTTTGGGCGTTGAACAGATTTGGAGGCTATGATTCAATTGAAAACGGAGAAAGGATATCGATTGGAGTAGAAAATTCAATATACAATGCTAAAAGGCGTTGCTTTAATGCGTTTATTGGAAAGTCACATAATATAGGTGAACGTCAAAAAGCAAAATTTCAAGGTCAAAACTCTTTAGTTGGTCGTTTAGTTTTGAAACCTATAGACAATTTTTCCTTTAGAATGAGGTTTGTTGGAATGCCCATAATCGAAAAGTCGCAACTTTTTGAAACAGGTATTGAGGCTAATTCCAAAGGAGCATTTGGAGGCGTTGGTTATTTATATGACAAAAAAATAAACCATGTTCAAGAAAATGGAATTTCTCAAATTGGTATAAATTTCGGTTTTAATCTAAACGAATTTTGGAAAATCTCCGCTTCAGAAATATTTAATGCAAAGAAGAAAAATGGAAAAAAAAATCTGACACGGGGAGTTTCAGCGACTTACTCTGATGAATGTTTCGATTTTGCGCTTGGTGTATTTAGAACCAATTTCAAAAATGATGATATAAGACCGAGAACAGGTATAATACTATCGATTGGATTTAAAAATATCGGAAATATGGTAAAAGCAAACGAAAAGTATTCTTATGATAGCTCTATTGGGAATGTCGAATAGTCTGGAATTTGAAAATACCCGATGCTAAAATAGTGGGATATGGTTCGCTTTTTTCATTTCTATGACTAAAAAAATTATCGTGTTTGGAAATCAAAAAGGCGGCACTGGAAAGTCAACGTTAGCGATGCACCTCGTCGTTAACTTGCTTCAAACCGGAAACAAGATTGCAACGATAGATGTTGACGCTAGACAGGGAACCTTTACGAGATATATAGAAAACAGAGAAAAAACCAAAAAGGAAAATCCGGTAGTTTTGACACCAGTTCATGCCGCACTTTTTGAAAGTGAAGCTGATTCTGTTTTAGAACAAAGAAAGGAAGATTTAGCCAATTTCTCCGCCTTAATCAACTCCCTCCAACTTTATGACTACATTGTAGTAGATACTCCCGGAAACGATAACTATCTTTCAAGGGTTGCTCATTCGTTTGCAGATGTTATTATAACTCCGATGAATGAAAGCTTTATCGATTTGGATCTCCTTGTTCGAATAAGCGACACAACTGAAGGACAACTAAAACCAAGTTCATACGCTGAAATGGTCTGGAACCAAAAAAAAGAGAAAGCGATTAGAGATAAAGGGATGATCGATTGGATTGTTCTTGTTAACAGGATGTCGAGTGCGGCCTCTAAAAATCGCTATGAACTAGATAAAGTTTTATCTGCTCTTTCGAAAAGGATAGGTTTTAGATTAGCAAAAGGTTTTAAAGAACGAGTCATTTTTAGAGAGCTGTTTCTTTCTGGATTAACATTGCTTGATAGGAATGTTTCGTCTGCTCAGATAAGTTTGTCACATATCGCTGCTCGTCAAGAGTTAAATGATTTGATCAGAGCTTTGAATATATATGCAAAGGCTCCTGGAGCATCTAGTAGCGCTAGTATAGAATGAGTCAATTTTCAAAATTCATATAATAAATGTTCCGCATGGAATATTAATTTAGCCTCAGTTTCCTATAAGAAGCTGGGAAAAGCTTATTATGCCTCTTTCGAAACAG
>JAIRYO010000038.1 GCA_031267725.1 Holosporales bacterium
GAGAGGCGTTTCTCCTAAGAATGCTTCGCGGACGCCGGTCAAGCAGCAGAAAGTTAAAAGAAAATAGAAAACCTTAAAACAATTTTTCACGTGGAGCATCTAATGTTCCACGTGGGATATTGTAACGATTGTTTCACGTTGTAAAAAAGTACTCAAGTCGTTTAGGTATGAGCCTGCAGGGTAAACCATCTCTCCCACCTTTTGAACGATTGCTCAACGTGGATCGATGCTTACAATTCCGTCGCTGAAATGTATCTTCAACTCACTTCCTTTTAAGCTTTCAAAACTCGCTTTAGTCTCGATGGTTTTTCCAAAACTGTCAATTATAAAGCAAAACCCCTTATCTAGTATCTTTTTAAAGGAGCCTTGCTCTAATCTTTGAGATAGAGAAATAAATCTATCGAAATACCTTACCAAATAAATTTTTGATAATTTGGTGAATATGCTTGAAACTGCGAGATATTTTTGTTTTTTGAGTTGAAAATAACTTATAAGACTAATCATTTTTTTTGTTTTTAATCTCAAGGTCTCTTTTTGTATAAAATTCTCGATTGCGATAAAGAATCTGTCGACCCTATCATCAAATTTTTGACTGATTGCAAGAATCGCAAACTGTGATGATGCAAAACATCTCAAAATTGTGACTGCTTGTGAAGAGGCCTCCCTTATTATTCTTTGCATCGAAACAAGCATTCTGCTTGAATTTTCTGATAATTTCAATATAACTTCTGCAAGAACGGGGGTGGATAGTTCAATTGCAGCAGTTGGAGTTGGAGCTCTTAAATCTGCGGCATAATCTATCAGCGTTGTATCAGTTTCGTGGCCTATTGCTGAAACAACCGGAATCTCACTTTCGAAAACTGCTTTAACGACAACTTCTTCATTAAAAGGCCAAAGGTCTTCGATACTTCCACCACCTCTTGCAACTATCAAGATATCCGGCCTTTTTTCAGTCATAGAATTGAAACCTTTCACAGCTGAAGCGACTTGAGCGGCGGCTTCAGAGCCCTGAACATTAACATTCCAAAGAATGATTTTGCAAAATGGATAACGATCCTCAAGTCGATGTCTCATATCCTGAAAAGCAGCTCCAGTTGCAGAAGTTATGATGCCTATGATTGTTGGAAATTTTGGTAACGGTCTTTTTTTTCCAAAATACCCAAGAATCGCAAATTGCTTCTTTTTTTCGTTAAGCAGTTTTAGTAAAGCTCCTTCTCCTGCAATATTTGCTTCTTCGATAATGAACTGATATTGAGAACGTGCAGGATAAGAGGTGACACGACCGCTTACGACAATTTCCATTCCATCTTCAAGAGAGAAGCCAACCTTTGTCCCTCTCCAACATATCGCATTTATCACAGAATCACTGTCCTTTAGTGATAAATAAGTATGTCCAGAGGAATGTTTTTTTAAACCAGAAACTTCTCCTTGCATTTTTAAGGAAGAAAAATTCCTTTCAATTTGCCCCTTTATGGCGGAAGAAAGCTCCGAAACGGTTAAAACTTTATCGTCATCGGATATACGTAGAAGATTTCCAAGTGGCACAATTTCTACCATAACCTCTCCAGAAGATAAGAAAGATGGTGGGCCCTGTAGGACTCGAACCTACGACAACTCCGTTATGAGCGGAGGGTTCTAACCAACTGAACTAAAGGCCCGTCCTTTCCTGGCAGAATAACAATAACTCTCAGTTTAGTCAATTCGTTTTTTCGAGAATTAGAGTAATGGTAAAAGTGAAACAATTGCTTTAAAAGCCTGAACCATCCGACCAGGCCCAGGCAAAAAATCATTTAAGCACGGGTTACGGTCTATTCAGGTTGGGCCATGCAGGAGTCATTGAAATATCTTTTGTTTCAGCTGAGTAAGCTGGCCGGCCCGCCGCAAATATAAAATGTTCCACGTGGAACATTTGTTTTAAAAAAAGTTTTCCAAAATTAACAGAACATTAAACTTTTTATGATATGCTAAGCTTGTGCTTGCAAAAGGAGAGAACAACTCAGGTGTTGCAGCCGGACCCGACCGGAGGTCCCCCAGTGGTGGGTGGGGGCTAGGGATGGAATATATAGAGTATCATAAAAAGCTTAATTAAACGTTAATTCAAAGGAGTTTTTTTTAAGGTGTATAGATATAGTTTAATTATAGTAGGTCTGCCTAGATTCTGCTTGACTTTTGAGCGGAGGTATCCGGCCGGCCTCAAACATAAAATGTTCCACGTGGAACAATTACTTGCCGGAAAACTAAGCTGATAAAGTTTTCCTTTTTATCCACTTTAGAATATATAAAACCGCTAAAGAACTTGAGATAAACCCAAAAATAAACGGTCCAGCCGAATCTTGAAGCCCAACAACTTTCGCTAAACTAGAAGATATACCGGCTAAATTATTAGCCAAAAACAGCGTTATTCCATCAATTCCATAATATATTGCGAAGGCAGTTCCAATTAAATGTTTTTGAGCTGTTTTCGCAATCATAGATCCAATCAATCCCTGTGTTGCCCCAATATGTATTCCAGCAAAAATATATATCAAAATTATTGTGAGAAGGTTATTTGCAAACATTCCGAATATATCCGCAAGCATTATTATGCATATTCCACAAAGAAGCATTTTTCGCTTGTCAAATTTGTCTGAAATTTTTCCTATCGGAATACTCACCAAAATTGCGCAAATTTCATAAAATGACATAAAAATCGGAAAACTTCCGACGTATTCCGGCAAAACCTCCTTAGCTCGAAGAGTTATAAACCCTTCACTAAATCTGTTAAACATGAGCAAAACAATAACTATGGTGAAGCTCCAATATTCTTTCGGCATTTTTGTTATATCTCTTATATTCCACTTCTGTTTTTCATTTTCCTCATTGGGGGGCACGTCATCATACTTTATTTTATACTGAAATATGTAAAGCGCAATTGAACTTGGAATAATAGCAATTGCAAAAATTAATCTAAAATTTTGTCCAAGTAAATATACTATTGCAGACGTAATGATTGACCCAACAAAAAATCCAGATAGATTCATCATATGCCTGAGTGAATAAGCCAACCCCTTTTTTGCAGCAAGCTCTGCCAAAATTGCATCGGATGGGCCTTGACGAAGCCCTTTTGCAAACCTATCAATTGATTTTGCTATGAATACAAACAGCACATTTGGAGCAGAAGTCAGAAAAACTTTACTAAAAATCGTTAATATACTCCCCGCTTTAAAGATAGGAAGCTTTTTCTTAAACATGTCCATGATGATCCCGCTGAATAACTTTGCGGTAAACGATAAGAGTATGACCGATCCTTCAAGTAGCCCAAAAGATCTGCTATTTCCTCCCAACTTATCGACTATAAAAACAGGTAAAAGTGAAAAGCCCATTGAAGATGCCATTCCCCAAAAAAAATGCATCCAACAAATCCAAATTACGACGTTGTGGCTGCCTTTATCATCGGAAACAGAAAAAAAGAGGGAAAGGAATTTTTTAATTTTCATAAAAAGCCGAAATAAAAAGCCCTACATAGGAGAGCTTACAATTAATTGTTCCAAATTTAAAACCTATTCTCTTCGTAAATTTTGACGTTTTTCGTTTTGTCTTTTTTTAAAATTAATCCGGATAGATTCGTGGCAACAAAGCTTTTTTCACATATTTTTTGTGAAGTAACCTTAAGCAAACTATAGGAGATTATACGATTTTTTTGGGGCAATAAATTAGAAAGAATGTTATCTAATATTCGTATTTTCAGTTCTAAATGCAAACTTTGAAATTCTTTAATATTCAGATAGCTTCCATCAAAAATCTGTTTCGAAAGACTTTCCGAAATTTCAATGATGCAATCATTCGAAGCTTGAATCCTTTCTATAGATTTGTTTACACTGGCAATACTGAGGCCGTACTTTTCAGACATATCTTCATACGCTGTTCGCCATCTAGCTCTTTCAAACCTCAACTCCTTGTTTGATGGATCATTAACGTATTTAGTTATTTTAAACCGCTGTTTTAACGTCTCTTTGATGTCATCCGGTGAAAAATTCAACATAGGACGAGCTAAAAAAATATCATCAAATTTAGATATCTTTTTGATGCAAGAGAGTCCTTTTAGCGAAGATCCCTTCGACAATCTCATAAAAAATGTCTCCCATTGATCCAGGGCGTGGTGAGCGGTCATCAAGACACTAGAGCTCACTTCTCTACAATATTGATATAAGAACTCATACCTTACTATCCTTGCTTTTTTTTCAATATTACTAACGATTTTTTCTGGATGATTCCAAACAAAAATTTTGTGAGTTATGTTATTTTTCCGCAAAAGCTCGATTGCTGGAATAATCTCAGTTGAAGATTCTTTCCTTAGTCTGTGGTCAACGATGCATGCAAATAACTCGATATTGTTTTTTTTGGCATAAACGTTTGCTAATAACGTTAAGCAGAGACTATCTGCTCCGCCCGATAGAGCAACAACCCACTTTTTCTTATTTGCTAACTCGCTTTCAATTTCTAAAAAGAATAGTTCATCAGATATGATCATTTCTTTAACAAATTTTTTATGTTTTCTAGTGTAAAACCAAATCGTTCAAATAATTCATTTTCGCTTCCTGACTCTCCAAACTCTTCTATTCCTAAAATTAGATCGTCTGGCTGTGTCCTATATTTATACCAGCAATCAGGAGAGCCCGCTTCAATAATTAACTTCTTTCCAAGAAGGATCTTTTCTTTGTATTCCTTCGGTTGTTTATCAAATAGTTCTAATGAGGGAGCTGATATGATCCTGATATCCAGGCCAGTTAAATGAGTTTTAATCTTAAATGATAAAGAAACTTCTGAACCAGTTGCAATTATCGTTAACCTCTCATTTCCATCGTTATTGTGAGGTAAAATTTCATACATTCCTCTTTCTGAAAGATTTTCTTCGATGTGAATCTTTCTTAAATTCTCCAAGTTTTGACGAGACAAAACCAAAGCCGATGGGGTTCTCCTATTTCTTACTGCTATCTCTATACACTCCGCAACTTCAACATCACAGCTTGGTCGAAAAATATTTAAATTTGGAATTCCTCTTAAAGAGGATAACTGTTCTATCGGCTGATGAGTTCCCCCGTCTTCTCCAATCGCAACAGAATCGTGAGTTAAAACAAATATGGGAGCAACGCCCATAAGTGCAGCATTTCTGATAGCTGCTTTCATATAATCACTAAAAACCAGAAAGGTGCCTCCATATGGAATAAAACCTTCAATAGCAAGACCATTCATGATACACCCCATTGCGTGCTCCCTCACACCGTAACATATATAGTTTCCATCAAATACGTCTTTGGCTATTAATTTGTGGTCTTTTGAAAGAGTGCAGTTTGACTCTGATAAATCCGCGGATCCTCCAATTATAAATTCAAATTTCTCACATAATTTGCTGAAAACAACGCCGGAAAAATATCGAGAAGGTTTAATGCTCGGGTTTTCAATAAAGCTCCTTTTTATCGTCTTTATCTCGCACTTAAAGCTTTCTTCATCTATTTTTTCAAAATTTTTCCTTTTTTGAATTTTTGATTTTGGCCAAAGGATTCCATCTGGTATAGAAAATGATTCTTCGGAAAATTCAAAACTTCTCCTGATCTCTTTTGTTTCTTCTACTGACATAAACTTTCCATGACATTTGCTATTTCCCGCCTCTTTAGAATATTTTCCAATTATCGTTTTAAATGCGATAAATGAGGGGGAAGAGGATTCTATAGCTAGATTGATTGTATTGTAAATATCCTCATAATCATGACCATCGGCTTCAAATACATCATAACCATACGCTTTGAATCTTTTGCTATTATTTGTTGTGTATGCTGAAGAGTGCCCATCTATGCAGATATCGTTATCATCGAATAGGACTATGAGATTATTGAGATTAATTGATGATGCAAAAGTTGCCGCTTCATGGGAAACTCCTTCCATCAAACAGCCATCTCCAACAATTACAAAAACACTACTATTACTTTGTTTTTTTTTAAGAGCTAACGCAATACCAACAGCTGTAGCTATTCCTTGACCAAGAGCGCCTGTCGTCATTTCAATTCCAAGATCATTATTCAACTCTGGATGCCCTTGACAGACACTACCGAACTTCCTGAACTTTTTTAAATCGTCTATTGAAAGATTTGATTTTTGAGTAAGGTATATTGCTGAATAAAGCATAGCGCTCATATGCCCGGCTGATAAAATTATCCTATCGCGCTTTTCGTCATTAGGGCTAAAATTGATCAATTTGTTAAATAAAACGGAAATGATATCCGCAAAACCAAGAGGCGCCCCCTGATGTCCAGATTTCGCTTCATTAACCATATCTATCGAAAGGCATCTCACCGCATTTGCGAAATTAGTTAATCGTTTAGCCATGCTTTAATTGTAAAAACGTCTGACGTTGTGGGTAAATATAACATAATTCCTGCAGTATTCTGCAATTTTTAAGGCTTTCTTCCTTTTTCTTTAAATTTAATTTTTGCAACAGCAGAGCTTTTTTCTGCCAGAATATAGAAAGCTTTCTAGAATCAAGTATTAAAACAATCATTAATCATCCGCCCGACATCAAATTAGAGACGGAGTTACTCTTTATCTATGAATAACCATGACTCTTGCCTGGCTCAGTCTGAATAGACCATAAACCATGCTTCAATGATTTGAGTACTTCTTTCTCTTCATCCTTTCCTATTAAAGCTTGAACAAGGCGGCCGAACTCAAACATAAATGTTCCACGTGGAATAATTGGTTTAAAAGCTTGAACCACTCAGCTAGTCTCAAACATAGATGTTCAACGAATGCTTAAAACCTTTAGAACCACTCGGCCTGCCTCAAATATAACATGAATTCGGC
>JAIRYO010000039.1 GCA_031267725.1 Holosporales bacterium
ATAGGAGGAAGGAACTTGAGAAGTTGGCAAAGGATGCTGGATGTATAGTTTTATTCCTTCCAGCATATTCCCCAGATCTCAATCCGATTGAACAATTCTGGAGTTGGGTTAAGAGAAAACTGAGAGAGATTTTGCACAATTATGCTTCTTTAGACGAAACCATCCAAGCCTCCTTTCAACTAATTTGAGTATATATAGCAATCTCTGAATATTACTTAGAGGGATTGGTAATCTATTATATAAAGGTGAAGAGATTGCTTTATATATCTTGTCTAAAGCATTATAAAAAAAATACAAAAATCATTTAAGCATGGTTTACGGTCTATTCAGACTGGGCCGCCTGAGTCATGTTAAGTTTGAGGCTGGCCGAGTGGTTCTCAAGGTCTTAAGCATTCGTTGAAGATCTATGTTTGCGGCCGGCCGCTTTGTTCAAGCTTTAATAGGAAAAGGATGAAAAGAAAAAAATACAAAAATCATTGGGGCATGGTTTTATGAACGTATACCATAGATTTGACAACTAATTTAGTTGCCAATTCCCATAGATACACACCTGGACAAATCCATCCCCCTTAATGTAGAATGAAGCTGTTATGCTGTATAGAGTTGATCGCGTTACAAATGGCTAAAGAGATGAAAAGGCAATTGCCGCTGGTTGCATTGAGGGATACAGTTGTTTTTCCTGAGTTTGTTATTCCGCTTTTCATAGGTCGTCCGAAATCAATAAAAGCTGTAGAAAATGCCCTTAACGGTGATAAGCAAGTTGTTTTTGTGACGCAAAAAGATTCAACTCTCGATGTTGTTGTACCTGAAGATCTTTACAAATTTGGAACAGTTTGTCATATAAGTCAAATGATAAGGTTAACAGATGGTACGGTGAAAATATTAGCTGAAGGATTGTATAGAGCCTCGATTGAGGAAATAGTCGACGACGAATCAATGATGTTGGGAGTAGCAATCGAAGCGAAAATCAGTAAAGTGGATACGAAAAAGCTTGATGCTTTAAGACTCGCCATTCTTTCAAATTTTGAATCGTTCTTCAAACAAAATAGAAAAATTCCAGCGGATGTTTTCTCTTCTATTTCATCTATTGAAGCTCCTTCGAAACTATGCGACACAGTAGCATCTTACCTTCCTCTTAAAATAAGTGAACGACAAAACGTACTAGAAATACTCTCAGTCAGAGAAAGGCTAGAAAAATTGATATACCTGATGGAAGAGAGATCTGAGCTTGTTTTAGTCGAGAAAAAGATTAAGAACCGGGTAAAGAAGCAAGTGGAAAAAAATCAAAAGGAGTATTACCTAAATGAGCAATTAAAAGCCATATATAGAGAGCTTGGAGATGCTGAAGATGTAAATCAAGAAGCTAGAGCACTTGGACAAAAGATAAAAAAATCTAATATGTCAGTTGAAGCGAAAGAAAAGGCTCTTACCGAACTTAAAAGGTTAAGGAGCATGCCTCCTCTTTCGCAAGAGGGAGGCATAGTGAGGACTTATTTGGATTGGTTGTTTAATATACCATGGAGTCGTTCAACAAACGATTCTTCCCTAAAAGAATCTCAAGAGATCTTGGATAAGAGTCATTACGGATTAGAAAAGGTCAAAGAGCGCATAATGGAATATTTGGCAGTTCAAAAAAGGGTTTCTGAAATGAAAGCTCAGATAATGTGTTTTGTTGGGCCGCCCGGTGTAGGAAAAACGTCATTAGGAAAAGCCATAGCAGATGCAACTAAAAGATCTTTCGTTAGGGTTGCGCTCGGAGGAATTAACGATGAAGCTGAAATAAGAGGGCATAGAAAGGCATACATTGGAGCAATGCCAGGAAAAATAATGCAGGCCATGAAAAAAGCAAAGACGATTAACCCTGTAATAATGCTGGATGAAATAGACAAATTGGATTCAGATTGGAGGGGGGATCCTGCGGCTGCTCTTCTGGAAGTACTGGATCCAGAGCAGAACCGGTCTTTCGTTGACCATTATATAGAGGTTCCATACGATTTGTCTGAAGTCATGTTTATAACGACGGCGAATAGTCTGAACATTCCTCCTGCCCTTCTTGATCGTATGGAAGTTATAGCTCTTTCAGGATACACAGAAGAAGAAAAAGTTAGTATTGCTAAGATTCATATAATTCCGAAACAGTTGAAATCTAACGGGCTAAAGGATGGAGAAATCGAATTTTTGGATTCTGCAGTAATAAAAATCATTTCGAGTTACACTATGGAATCCGGAGTTAGGAGTCTCGAGAGAGAAATTTCTAAAATCTGTAGAAAGATAGTAAAGAAAATAGTTTCTGAAGAGTGTAGTGGGTTAACAATAATCGAAGATGCAAATTTAGCTGATTATCTCGGCGCGGAAAAACATTCCATGCTTAAATCTGATAAAAACCCTAAAGTTGGAGTAGTAATGGGGCTTGCCTGGACGGAAGCTGGGGGAGACGTTCTTGAGGTAGAGTCCCTTCTTCTCTCTGGAAGCGGAAATATAATATCAACCGGAAAGCTTGGGGAGGTTATGCAAGAATCCATAAAGGCTGCATATAGTTATGTTAAGTCTCAATCAAAGAGGTTTGGGCTGGATCCTAAAAATTTTAATAAAACAGACATTCATATTCACGTTCCAGAAGGGGCCGTTCCGAAGGATGGGCCTTCCGCTGGTATTACTGTATGCACTGCTATAGTTTCGGCATTAACCAATAAGAAGGTAAAGTCAGATATAGCAATGACCGGAGAAATAACTTTGGTGGGAAAAGTCCTAGGTATCGGCGGTCTCAAGGAAAAATTACTGGCTGCGAGAAGGAGCGGAATCAGAAAGGTTTTCATTCCACAGGAAAACGAAAAGGATATTTCGGAATTGCCAAGAATTTTAAAGGACGAGATAAAGATAGAATGCGTCAGGCACGTTGACGAAGTTTTAAGTAAGGTGTTTGCATGAAAAGTTCTTTTATCCACACGCAGCTACATCAAAGGGAACAGGAAGGTAATGATAGATTCACACGCACATCTCTATTTTGAGGAGATTTATCAGGATCTAGCAGAAAAGTTGAGACTGATGAAATTGGTTGGGGTTGATTATGTATTAACCGTCTGTACCGATTCAAAAACAATGCCAACGAATATATCAATCGCAGAGAGTTACGACAATGTATTTTGCTCAGTTGGAATCCACCCTCATCATTTTAAGGAAGGTTATGATTTGGATGAAATACTTTTTCTCTCGAAGAGAAAGAAAGTCGTCGCTATTGGAGAAGTTGGTTTGGATTATCATTACGCAGATGAAACACCAAAAAGTGATCAGATAAAGTTATTTAGAGATATGTTGTCGATATCTGAAAAGACAGACCTGCCATATATCTTCCACGCTAGAGAATGCTTTAAAGACATCTTGAACATTCTATCCGAATATAATATAGGTTCTGCGGTATTTCACTGTTATACTGACTCGCTAGAAAACGTAAAAAGGGTTCTTGATCTAGGATATTATATTTCATTTTCCGGAGTTGTTACTTTCAAGAACTCAGTAGATCTTCGCGAAATCGTGAAATACGTTCCTGAAAATAGGTTTTTGATTGAAACTGATTGTCCGTATTTAGCTCCAATCCCATATCGCGGCCACACAAATGAACCGGCATTTGTTAGTCTTGTCGCTGAATGCATTGCGAATCTTAGAGGTATTTCGGTTGATGCTGTTTCAGATTTGACAACTAAGAATTTCTTTGAACTGTTTAAGAAAGCAAAACTTTTTATTGAGGAAAATTGATGAAAAAAGTAGAAAAGTTATTTTTGAATTCAAGGAGGTTTAGAGAATTGGCAAGAGAATCGTTAAGGAAAAAGGATTAATTTATGTCTGGAAAGCGTAAAGAATTAGGGTTTATCACACTTATTTCGATTGTCATAAGTAGCCAGCTTGGCTCTGGCGCGTTTTTTTTGCCTGCCCAATTAGCTCCCTTTAAAACGGTAGGACTTTTCGGATGGCTTGTATCTGTCGCTGGAGCAATATCATTGGCACTGGTCTTCTCCGACCTATCCTCGCATTTACCAAAAAACGGAGGACCTCACGTTTATGTTACGGAGGCGTTTGGCCGAGTTGCAGGATTTTTTACTGCGTGGTTATATTGGATAATATCCTGGTCAAGTAATTCCGTTCTACTTGTCACGGCTCTAGGGTATCTAACTATCCTAACTGGTAAATTAGGTTCATTTGAAACGTTTGCGATAGAAGCAATCATTCTTTTTTCGATAACTTATATTAACATTGTTGGGATGAAATTTTCCGGCAAGATTGAAATCTTTTTAACTATGTTTAAGATCCTTCCCTTGATTTTTTTACCTATTGTTTTTTTTATGTTTTTCGATCCATCATTTTTTAAAATCTCGCTAAAAGAGGGAGCGCAAGTCGGAGACGTATTAACAACAATTTCAAAAACAGCGCTTCTAACTTTTTGGGGATTTATAGGGGTTGAATGCGCGACAACTCCGGCGCAAAGCGTTAAGAATCCTCAAAAAACGATTCCAAGAGCGATTATTATTGGAACTTCATGCGTCGCGTTGGTATACCTTATGAATACAGTATCTATAACAGGAGTTGTCGGATTTGAAAAATTGGAAGGAGCAGCTGCGCCATATGCGATAGTTATGAATAGCATATTCGCAAACTATAGTGATGTACTGATATCGATGTTGGCAACCATAGTCTGTGTCGGGACTTTAAACGCTTGGACATTAACAAGTGGACAAATTGCGTATGGAGCGTATGAAGACGGACTTTTTCCAAAAATATTCGGGAAAACAAATAAATCCGGAGCGCCAAAGGCCGCATTACTAATCGCTGCATTTGGAATTCTTCCATTTTTAGCATTGGAGCAATTCGAACAAGGAGGCCTTGGAAAATTGATTGACATGTTGGTTAGCGTTTTCATTTTTGTCTATCTTGTATGTTGCATTTCCTATATGAAACTTATCAAAAAATGGTATGGAGCTAACAAAAAGAAAAAGATAAGATCACAGCTTTTGGCACAATTTTCGGCGATATTTTGTATTTTTACCTTATCGCAGGATCTCATTTCTTCTATAATCGTTCTTCTAATATTCATATCAGTCGGTATTCCAGTATTTTTAAAATATAAAAATACCATTAAAAATACGTTGATAATTGAGGATTAACCTATGATAGAAAGACTTATTGCGATGAGATATCTGAGCTCTAGAAAAGGCTCTGGGTTTGCGTATGTTGTAACCTGGTTTTCATTCATAGGAATCGCACTTGGTGTTGCAACGCTGATAATAGTTACATCTGTTATGAATGGATTTAGAGAAGAGCTTCTCGAGAAAATTGTGGGAATGAAGGGACATATTATAGTTTTAAAAACGAGCCATATAGGAATATCGGAGTACGAAACTCTCGCTTCAAAAATAAGATCCAGTGATAACGAAATCGAGCAAGTGATCCCTCAGATTGAAAGGCAGATTGTGCTAATTTCAAATGGAAACCCAAAGGGAGTTTTGGTTCACGGACTTTCAAAAGAATCTTTAAAATCGAAAACCTTGATATCAAAAAATATAGTGTCTGGAGAAATAGAAAAATTTTCTGGACAAGGTGTTTTTATCGGGAAAAGATTGGCAGATGTGGAAAGGTTACATATCGGAGATTTTTTAAAAATACTTGTTCCAGACGGATTGATAACTCCATTTGGAAAATTACCGAAAGAAGAGCAATTTGAGGTTTTGGGAATTTTTGAAATTGGAATGAGTGAATACGATAAAAACATCATATTAATGCCTTTAGAAGCCGCCCAATCGTTATTTGATTTCGAAAACAGAGTATCTCAAATTGAAATTTTTCTTAAAAATGTTGACAAGTCGGAACGGATATCTAAAAAACTCGCAAATGAAATTGAAAGCGAATTCAGCATCTTCGATTGGAAGCATTCTGATTCAAGTATTTTTCATGCGGTAGTTGTCGAAAAAAATGTTATGACGCTGATTTTGAGTATAATAGTTTTAGTTGCAGTTTTTAATATAATATCCGGGTTAACGATGTTAACCAACAGCAAGATCAAAGATATCGCTATTCTTAGAACAATAGGACTAACTCGGAGGTCTATTTTAAAAATCTTTTTTTTAATAGGCTCTTTAGTAGGAGTTCTCGGGACAAGTGTTGGGGTTATCCTCGGAATTACTGTTTCATTGAACATCGATAAAATTAAGCAATTTTTGGAACAATTTGCTGATAGAGGGCTTTTTAGTGAAGAGATTTACTTTCTTTCCCAAATCCCGTCAAAAACAGATTGGAATGAAGTTTTTTGCATCATTCTTTTTTCTATTCTTCTGTGCCTTCTTGCAACGATTTATCCGGCAAGAAAAGCTTCAAAATTAGAACCAGCAGAGGCGTTGAGAATATAGTCAACATGATCTTTAAAATCCTTTCAGATTGTTTTTTATTCCTGAGTAATGACTATCTGCTTATGGCAATTGCTGCAGCTTTATTTATTTTCTCAACAAAAAAAGATAACACAGAATTAATTTTACTACTCCTTTTTGCAATGATGTATAAGGCCATTTTGAAAGACATATTTAAATTACCCGCCCCACTGACTTCTCCAACTCTTAATTATGGTTTTCCAAGCGGACACATGAATTTTGCAACTGTATTTTATGTTTTTCTCATGTTTAAATACAGTACTAAAAGTATGTATATCTTAGGGATAACTTCTTTAATTTTGACTGGATGGAGCATCGTGTATTTTGGATATCATACTATCAGCGATGTGATACTGACTCCCCTTTTTGGAATTTTTTCTGTAGGACTATATAGGGTATTACTCGGTGAAACTAATAAAAACATAATTATTTTGATATTCATGATAGCTGCGACAGTTTGTCAGATGATTTCATTGATTTTGATTGATTCGATGAAATGCGATTTGATAATAGGTTCTTATGCGACTTTTGGTTTTGGCTCTTCCATCCTGTTCCAGAATGATCCTAAAAAGCTGGTAATCTCATTTGCTTGTTTAATTCTATTTTTTCTCTTCTCGGATGATGTAACTCAATCTGTATTAAACATGAAATGGAGCGTTATATTCGCCCTATTGCCAATCTTTAAAAAGCAAGCATCCCGCCGAAGATGTAAAATCAAAGACAATTAGAATTGAAAACGAGACCTCGTTGGTGGGCGCCGTAGGATTCGAACCTACGACCCACTGATTAAGAGTCAGTTGCTCTACCAACTGAGCTAGGCGCCCAAAAACTGGCGTCTCCTACGGGATTTGAACCCGTGTTGCCGCCGTGAGAGGGCGGTGTCCTAGACCCCTAGACGAAGGAGACCCATCCTCTGGATTGTGCCAAAAATATTCGCGATTTGCAAGTTAAAATGGAGTTTTTAAAATGGAATTTCATGTATACGTTCATATAGCTGGGGACAAAAGAGAGGTATCTTGAACTCTCGTTACTCTGTAAGCAATCTCTTCACCCTTTATATACATACCCCCCTCTAAGTAATATTCAGAGATTGCTATATATCTTGTTTGAAGTATTGTAAAGAAATACAAAAATCATTGGGGCATGGTTTACTGCCTATTCAGGCTGGGCCATGCCGAATTTAGGGTTGTTACAGAATTCATAACTTTTCTACATACTTAGTTTTCAAGTGAGTGTGGATGTTTTTTGGACATGAGCGTATATTAGGAGCAAAGTTGAAAGATGTTTTTGAGAGAATTGTTACCGTTGTGATACTTAAGATATTTAAAGTGATTTTCCTTTTTCTTGCAATATGCATAATCGGTTACTGTATATCGAGAAGTGAAAAGCCGGATAAACTCACTGAAGTTTCACCTTTAGTTATAAAAAAGAATTCAGGAGAGGTTATAAGGTATAGTAAACGATTCAAAAATGGAACACTACTTCTTTCGGCAAAAATGGCAAATTTAAAAACTAATGATTGTGTATTCATGGAGGATATGGAAGCAACTTTCAAAAAGGGGAATAGAATAATCATTGTCAAGGCTAAAGCATGCGAATTAAACACCAAAGAGAAAAAGGTATATCTTAAAAAAAATGTTCAGATAAATTCAGAAGACATGATCTGTAATACAGAATCTGCTATAATTGATCTCGAATCAAATTTAATAACGGGGAATTCAAAAGTAAGCGGTAGCTCTCATAAAACAAAGTTTACATCAGATGGTTTTTCGATACATGATAATGGACAGATTAAGTTAAAACGAGCAGTGATAACAAAGGTAACTAAATGAATAGATTTTCTCTTATAGAAATCACATTGTTTTTTACTTTTTTTACTCCTTCCGCATTTCCCATGGGGACAAGCGCAGATGAGATCTCTATCGATCCTAAAACGAATACGTACACTCTATCTGGTAACGCAATCGCTAAGGATGATGGAAAAGTATTCAAAGCCAATACCATCATTATCAAGAGCGAAAATTCAAAAAAAACGACTAGAATAACAGCGAATGGAAATGTATCTTATCAAGAAGGGGGCACTGTTATAGTTTCTGATTTGTGCAAGAGTGATATGAGTCTCATTATATTTTCCGGGAATGTTGTAATAAGGAATCCTAAACTTGGAACAATTCATGCGGATAAAATTGAATACAATATTAAAACAAAAAACATGGACATAACCTCCAACAAAAAAGTAAGATTGAAGTTTGGTAAAGAAGCTGAAAACAATTTCAATAAGAGAAATAAAGGTGATTCTAGAGGCAAACAACATAACAAAATCTTTTAAAGACAGATTGGTCTTGCAGAGGGTTAGTTTGTCATTTGCTACGAAGGAGATTGTTGGAGTTCTCGGGCCAAATGGAGCAGGAAAAACTACACTGTTTTCCATATTGACAGGAATAACATCTCCTGACTATGGAGAAGTAAAATTATCAGGAAAAGATTTAACTAAGATGAAAGTTTATCAACGTGCAAGTGCTGGCGTTGTATATTTACCTCAAGATTCATCAATATTCAGAGGGCTGTCTGTCGAGGATAATATAAAATCTGTGCTTCAAATTACTTGTTCATCAAAAGAGGAAATAAATTTGAGACTTGATGAGTTATTAGATGCGTTCTCCATATCTCAATTAAGAAAGGTAAAGGCCACGTTTTTGTCGGGCGGAGAAAGAAGGAAGGTTGAAATTGCGAGGGCTCTCGCGACTTCTCCATCTTTTCTCATGCTTGACGAACCTTTTTCTGGAGTTGATCCAATCTCAATTGCAGAGGTAATAACTATTATAAAAGCGCTCAAAGAATCCGGAATAGGCGTAATAATGACAGATCATAACGTGAGAGACACACTTCAGGTAATAGATCGTGGATACATAATTGTAAATGGGAAAATATTGGTAAGTGGCACTTCGAAAGAAATAATAAATGATAAAAAATCCAAGGAGTTTTATTTAGGCAGAAGTTTTAGCGAATGATGTTTTTGTTTTATTTATAGTGGGTTATTTGAGCATTAAGCAACCCAGCCCTTCAAATATAGATAGCTGAGAGGTTAACAGTTTCTCGATCTTTAAGCTCGGACAATGCCCAAACAAGCGCATCTACTCTATCCGGAGATTTTTCCATTTTATCATCGTATGACAAATTACACATCTGTTCTTCAAGCTCGAAGAACTCTCTAGTATGATACACCTTATTTGAATCATACAAAAGGGATATTGGTTCGGCTCTGGCTATTTTCCCTTTTATGGCGTGGGTTTGTTTAAATGGAACATAAGGATAGATCGTTGTCAACATTTCTCGAACCAAATCTCCTCCATTATTTGTTTCCGCCACTATTCGTCCAGCGTCATAGTCATGACTAGCTCGGCAAACTATCTTTGCCCATTCTGGTGGCTTATACTTACCACTTAAGTCATCAAGAATATATATTTTATCATCATATCCGACTCCTGCAACTATGATCCCTGTTTCGTCTGAGTTTTCTCCAGAAGTAACTGCGGGATCAACTCCAATTACTACTCTCGAAAGTTTATTACGTTCGATATCCCGATAAACTATATTCTCTTTTTTCCAAACCGTATTTTCCTTTTCCATTAGTATTTCCCCCTCAAGTTCTTGTTTTCCGATTCTAGTATTGTTATAAAGCTTTAGCATTGTTTCTATAAATATCGGCGAGAGATTTTTTTTGTTATCAAATGTCGAACCTTTTGTTAGATAAGTTTCAGAAGATTCTGATAGTTGTTTCAGAATCTTGAGAGGTTTTGGGGTTGTTGTCATGATGCATTTGGGATCATCCCCCATTCGTAATGTAAAAAGCACTTGTTCCCACAATGCTTCTGGATGTTTATACTTAGCAAACTCGTCTATCCAAATTAAATCAAATTGATATCCTCTGAGCTTCTCGTAATTATCTCCTCCTATAAAATATGCTTGAGCTCCATTTTCCCAAATTATTGAATTTTTGGATCTTAGGTATTTAAATTTCAATATGCTACTATCCTCTATTTTTTTCTCTTCATTATGAAACATCTTTTTTGCGACTGATGTTGAAAGAACCCCTGTTACTCCCTCAACCATAATATCTCGCACTTCATTTATTGTTTTTCCTATTATTGCGATATTTTTGTATTTTCCACTGTTAACTAGCTCCATTAATGACTCAGCGCCAGTTCTTGTTTTACCAAAACCTCGTCCGGCCAAAAGCAACCAAAGCCACCATTTTCCTGATGGAAGTTTTTGTTCAGGCCTCGCTATATCACTCCAATTTATTAATTTTGTGTTTTGTTGTTTATTCATAATTATTTCTCCTTTTTATTTAATTTAGTAGTCGTTTGTCTTAAACTGTTGGATCTGATATCCAGGTGAGTATTGATTACAATCTTTGTTTTTTTTCTACCATTGGCTTCAGAGGCTTTTAATTCTCCAATATTATTTTTCTATAATGATTTGAGTACTTCTTTTTACTCTTTTTATAATGCTTTAAACGGGATATATATGCACTCTCTGCATCCTTTCCTTTTAAAGCTTGAACAAGGCGATCGAACTCAAACATAAAATGTTCCACGTGGAACATTTTATGTTTGAGCCCGGCCACCTTGTTCAAGCTTTAATAGGAAAGGATGAATTGAAGTATGGTTCACTGTCTATCCAGAAGGGGGCATGCTGAATTCATGGCTATCATAACTCTGCATCTTTTGTTTTAGATTTTTAATTTTTTTATATTCGGATTTTTTTCAACTAATTGTTTTATCTTTTCATTTGATATATGGGTATATATTTGCGTTGTTGATATGTCTTTATGCCCCAAAAGTTTTTGTATACTCATTAAGTCTGCCCCGTGTGACAAAAGGTGAGTTGCAAAAGCGTGCCTTATCACATGTGGAGAAATTTTACTAATTGGAATTCCAATTTCCACCGCCATTTTTTTTAGTAATTTTGCAAATCCTTGTCGCGTGAGATGTCCTTTTTTAGAATTTGATGGAAAGACGTATTTGCTAAACTTAGGCCTTTCGATTTTTGTAGTAAGATAGTTTTTTATAGCGGCCACTGCTAACTCATTAAGCGGCACAACTCGTTCTTTATCCCCTTTTCCTCTTACGAGCAATACATACCTTTTAGAGTCTTCATCTTGCACAATTGAATCCATAGTCAAGCTAACAAGCTCCGAAACTCGAAGACCCGCCCCATAAAGAATATGCAGCATGGCTTCCAATCTTGCATCAGTTTTCGAATCAAAATAGGACAATAACAACTCTATTTCTTTCTCAGACAAGGTTTTTGGGATGGGTTTGTTTTTTGACTTTAGCTTAATATTGAGCATCGGGTTCTCACTTATTATTTTATCATCTATTAAGAAAGCGAAAAATTGTCTAAGCGCTGATATGGATCTCATTATTGAGGACTGCTTTGAATTTTGCGATCGGAGGTATTCTATATAGTTTTGGATATCAATCTTCGAGACCTCTATTCTATCGTCAGTAAATTTTAAAAAATTCTTAATATCGCTCTTATAAGCAGAAACGCTTTGTAATGATAAATTCTTTTCGGCAACAATCATTTCTTCGAATTTTTCGATTAGCAGATCCATCTTCATAATGTTAGAATAAAAGGTTTGTTGAAATAAGTCCTCACGCCCAAAGCGATACACCTTATGCGGGGAAAGAAAGCATCACCCACGTTAAACTCCATTCTACGCCTTTATTTCTCATTTACAACCCCATATTTCAGGAATGTATACGTTCATATGATTTGAGACAAAAGAGGGGGCTCTTACTTCAGTGTCCAAGTTCAAACAGATGCGAGATAAAAGATGTGGAACATTAATGTTTGAGGCTGGCCGAATGATTCAAAATTTTAAGCATTCGTTGAACATTAAATGTTTATAAGTCGCCGGAGTCATAGCGAAAAGTAATTCCACATCTTTTGTTTCACATCTGTTTGCACTTGAAGAGAATCATTCCTCGTCAGTTGGTTTTGTCGTGCAGATCGGATTTTTCGCCGGAGATTTTATAAAACCTATTATCTCAGAAACATATTGATCATCTCGATAATCTTTTTCAACTTTTTCTAAATTTATTGTAAATTGCTCCATATCATTTTCAAATTCAAATATCTCTCGATATGCATTAATCATGCTTTTTATCGAATCTATTGAAAATCCATGACGTCTTAAGCCGATAATATTAATTCCCTTTAACGTCGTTATCCTATCGCTTCGAACTACGCCGTAAGGAATTACATCCCTATCAACACCTGTAAAGCCCCCTATCATTGCATGTTTTCCAATTCTTATAAACTGCTTAACTGGAGACATCCCACCGATTATAGCATAATCATCAATTGTAACATGCCCAGATAAATTTACTCCATTTACCAAAATCACGTGATTCCCAATAATGCAATCGTGAGCTATGTGGCAATACGCCATAATTAAACAATCATCCCCTATCTTAGTCAACATTCCTCCGCCTTGCGTGCCAATGTTTACAGTAACATATTCTCTGATTACAGTATTCTTCCCAATTTCTATCCGCGCCTTTTCGCCATTATATTTCAGATCTTGTGGCTTTTGGCCAATGGATGCAAAGGGATAAATCACGGTTCCTTCTCCAATTTTCGTGTTTTCCCCGATAACGACGTGAGGCTCTAATCTCACATTATCACTTATTATGACGTCTTTCCCAATGCAGCAATACGGTCCGACAAAAACGTTATTGCCAATTACAGCTCCATTTTCCACAATTGCGGTATTGTGTATAACTGATGTATTACCTACTGACATTACCTTTTTTCTGGAATCATTGCTTTAAAATCCGCTTCGTCTGCAAGCGTCTCTTTAACGAAAACTTTTCCATTAAACCTCCAAAACTTGTGACCACTTCTTTGTTCAACCGATATTAGAATACGAAGCACATCTCCTGGAACTATCGGTGTCTTAAATCTCGCATTTTCAATCGATGTGAAATATACAAAATCAGAGCCTCCAGCTTCGCAAACTCCCTCTTCAATTAGCGTTCTAAATGCGAGAACTCCCGCGGCTTGAGCCATTGCTTCGATAATTAAAACTCCAGGCATAACAGGATAGTTTGGGAAATGCCCCTGAAAAAACCATTCATTATTTGAAACGTTCTTACAGGCAACGCAAGATTTTCCGCTACGAAATTCTTCTATCCTATCAATCATCAAAAACGGATATCTATGAGGAATAATTTTCTTTATATCCTCTAGATATAGGACCTCTTTATTTTCTAAAAACTTTTTATTATCCGAAAGGTCTTTCATACGAATTCGCCATTCATCGCACTACTGTTTCGATTCATCTATGATTGTTTGCTCTGTTTTCAAATCCGAAGATTCGATTGCTGACATGAGGATGCAATTAAGAAGGAATATCGATGCCAAAACCCAGGTTGCTTTCGTCAGCATATTTGAGGTTCCTCTTGCATTAAACATCCCTCCACTTCCACTATTTGCAAAAAGAGAGCTCCCCCCTTCGTTTTTCTGAATCAAAACAATCAAAATTAAAAGTATAGTGGTTAAAACATGAATTGCCAACAGTATTCCCATAAAAAATCTCCTTCACTTTCCAGCCAAAATTGCAGTTATAACGAACCCTTCAAGCTTAGCGGGGCTTTCTTCTTTTGCAAAGTCACGGCTATACTCTAACACCTTCCTTATAACCTCATGTCCTAATTCTTTGCGAGTAAGTTCTCTTCCCTTGAATCTTAACACTAGCTTAACTTTATCGCCAGCGTCAATAAACCTTTTTATAGCTTTACACTTTATCAATAAATCATTTTCTCCGATTGAAGGGCGAACCTGAATTTCCTTTAACTCCGCATTCTTTTGCTTCTTTTTTGATTCCGTCTTTTTCTTTTGCATCTCATATCTGTATTTACCATAATCGAGAATTTTACAAACGGGAGGAACAGAATCCATTGACACAACAACCAAATCCAGTTCAGCTTTTTCCGCGATGTCTCTGGCCTTCTCTATCGGAACAATACCGACAACTTCCCCGTCTATTCCAATAAGTCTCACCTCAGACGCCTCTATGCCATCATTAACAAAAGTTGAAAGCTGATTAGTCTCAGGTCTTTTACCAGTAGCGCCCTTTACCAAACAATATCCATCATACACACCGCCATACACCAAGGATTATAAATTTTTTTTAAAACTCTCTCAAGTTATTTCTGGGGACGGAGATCAGGGGGGGTAATTCTATTTAAAGCTTGAACAAGGGGGCCGGACTCAAGCATAACGTAAATCCGGCGACTCCCCCTGAATAGACCGTAAACCATGCCCCAATGATTTTTGTATTTCTTTTTCAATGCTTTAAGCATGATATATAGCAATCTCTGAATATTACTTAGAGGGGGTGGTTATATATGAAAAGGGGAAAGAGGTTGGTTTATGCTCTATTCAGGCTGAGCCGCCGAAGTTATGTTATGTTTGAGTCCGGCTGAGTGGTTCTCAAGCTTTTAAGCATTCGTTGAACATCTACGTTTGCGGCGGAGCGGGGGGAGGGAAGATTTTAAATCAATTGTTCCACGTGGAACATTTATGTTTGCGGCGGGCCGCCTTGTTCAAGTTTTAATGAGAAAGGATGCAGGAGAAAGAAATACAAAAATCATTGAGACCTGGGTTACGGTCTATCCAGGTTGGGCCAGGGGGGATTCATAGTTATTCATAGAGAGAAGATAACTCTGCAGCTTTTGTTTCAAGCTATATGAACGTATAGATTGAAAATAGGTAATTATTTTCAAACCAAAACTAAGTTACAATTCAATTATGTATTTGAAATAGGAACGTTAGAAAGGAAGAAACAGGTGAGAAGACATTATGCACAATCCTCCCTATGAGAATAAGTTCTAATTCATTCCCTTTCTTTTTTTTCAAATTCTTCTAATACACGAAAATTGCAGGCATTAAGGAAATTTATTAGCATTTTCGTCGCAGTTGATATATTCGTTTTATGATCAAATTTTCCCGGAAAAATGCTTTTTACTCCGCTATTAATTGCGGATCTAAATGTATCAATTTGATCTTGCGCTGGAGTATAGAGGTAGTGAGGAATAGCAAATCTGTAATTCATATTTATGATCTTTTTCTTATTTTTTGTTCTTTTAACTTCATAACTAAAGCTTGGGACAAAAACATCTCCACGAAATGTATCAGCTAGGATATTGACAACTAGCATATCTCTTGGAATATTACTCCTTCTCATCAGTATTTCTCTGAGCTCAAGAAGTGTTCCACTGGTATTGTTTTTTGGGGTATTCAAAACTACTTTCATATTTTTTAGTTTATCAACAGCGGATTCCGGGGCTTCCAAAGATGGTTTCTTTTCATCTATTTTGGATTTTATGGCCAATGCATCTTCTGCACTTGAAAGGATTTCTGAAACAATGACTCTTTTCACATTTGATTTGGCATCTTTATCCCTTGCGGAAATAGCGCCTGAGACGATTTCTGAGATTACTCTACCGTTAGATAACGATAATACTTCAAGTGAAGTTCTTAAGTCTTCAATAGAGCTTCCTTCGAATAATTTGAGTAATCCTAAACCTCCCCCTTTGTGAAAATTGAATGCGTCATATATCAGCGAGCACCAGTCTGGGCTTTCTTCATTAATTATTTCTGGCTTATCAAAATAAGCGGAAATAACGGATTTTCCAAAACTTCTAAAACATCTGCAGCAGCTGCAGCATTCGTCTAAGGATTTCGGGAAAATCATTTTGATTGGAATAGTAGAAACATAACCAATAGCTTCTTCTTGACTTAATCTTCCAAGAGCCGCTATAGCCGCTGGAATTGCGGCAGAGCCAGCAGCAACAAAAGAATCAATAGTGGCAAATAATTTTAAATTAACATCTGGAAGATTTTTTTTTGCTGAAATGGAGAGTTTGTTTTCAATTTCTGCTAGAAATTTCATAATTGTGATAGTTTGAGTTTTTCCATTTGCATCCAGCAGAAAAATTATATCTATATCATCCGGCCGATTGCTAGTTTTCATTCTTTTTACCAACTTCTTAAAGGTCTTGTTGAGTAAACGTAAATTTCGCGGAACCTTCTCTGGCTTTTTGATAAAAGTCGATATTCGCTTTAAACTCGCAATTCCATCATCGAAATCCTTAGCGTTTGGAAGATCTGTTGAACTGGACAAACTTGAAAAATTTACAATTTCTCGAAAGCTCGAATTGCTTGCAAAATTTTCTTCTGATGATTCTTCCGTCGAGCTTCCAAAAACTCCACAAGGAAGAAGTAAAAATAAAGTAATAATTTCTTTTATATTCATATTCCCTCATTATAAAATAATACTTCATAGATGATTTTAAATAAAAATAGTTAATTTTCTATTAACGATTAAGTAATGACATGATTTTGTGAGGTGCCAAGATTAATCGTTTATAGATCTGACAATAGTTAACCATAGTCAGTAAGAGGCAAAGCTAAAGATGATAAATTTATCTTTTACCTTCACTTAAATTCCTTACCCAGCCATAACAAAGATACTCGTCTATGAATAACTATAAATCCAGCATGACTCAGCCCGAATAGACCGTAAACCATGCTCTTCACTTCTTACATATATTACCAACCCATCTAAGTAATATTCTAAGATTGCTATATATCATGCTTAAAGTATTATAAAAAGAAGTACACGAATCATTGGGGCATGGTTTACTCCCTATTCAGGCTGGGCCATGCAGGAGTCAGAGTTATTAATAGACGAGTATCTTTGTTGTAAGTGAGTAATGGGCCACTCCCATAGAGGATATTACTAGAGTTCATTTTGTCTCAAATCATATGAACGCAGACAGGTTTTTTTATTGACTGGCGATCTTAATTCTGATAAACGTATTCGGTTGTATTGTTTAAAATTGTTGGAGTAAGGAATTGGAGCCGATACCGATGACACTCAAAGGATATAGTAAGTTACAGGAGGAACTTAGGCATCTGAAGAACGTTGAACGGCAGCAGATTGTTGATGCAATTGCCGCAGCTAGGGAACTTGGTGATTTATCTGAGAACGCGGAATATCACTCTGCTAAAGAACGCCAAGGTATTATTGAAGCGAAGATTTTGGATCTTACGGAAAAATTGAATAAAGCGAAAATTATTAATGTCCATGAAATAATTTCTGATACGGTTAAGTTTGGAGCAACTGTTGAGCTTATGTGCGATGATGTAAGCCCGATATTGAAATTTCAGATAGTGGGAAGCGATGAAGCGGATATAAAAAGCGGGTTGCTACCGATAACTTCTCCAATAGCAAAAATTCTTATCGGAAAAAAGAAAGATGACTTGGTTGAAGTAACTACTCCAGGTGGCGCCAAAAGTTACACAATAGTCGGAGTGAAATATATTTAAGTTTTAGTTATTGTTCGTTTTTATTCAACACATTTTGCTTTATTGTAACTATCGTGGTTGCGGAAATTCCTTCTCTCCTTCCTTCGAATCCCATTCCCTCCGTCGTCTTACCTTTGATATTAATGGAAGACTTTGGGACTTCAAGGTAGCTTGCGATTGTGCGCTTCATTTCTGTAGCGTATGCGGAGATATTTGGCGACTCGCAAACTATGGTTGTATCAATACTTGTAAGGCGTGCTTCTTTCTTTATTAAAAGTTCCCTGCAATATTTTAAAAAAATCTTTGAATCCGCGTTTTTATTCTTTGGCTCGCTTGCTGGAAAATGCTCCCCTATACTGCCGGCGCCAAGAGCCCCTAGTATGGCATCAACAACACTATGAATTCCCACGTCTGCATCTGAAATTCCTTCCAATCCTTTGTGATTTTCAATTTCCCTTCCCATCAAGTACAATTTTTTTTCTGGAGTTTCAGAGAACCTATGAGCATCATAGCCGAAACCTGTTTTAAAAACTTCCTTTGCGACATCAGATTGGAAGGTAATTTTCCTGTTTAAAACATCTCCCATAACGCTAGTGACATCTATATCTTCAAGTTCACAAAGCGTCGCATCATCGGTAAAATCTTTATCTTTATATTTTTGATGCAATTGGTAAATAACCTCGAAGCAAAACCCCTGCGGAGTTTGTGAAAGCTTAACACTAGACCTGGATACACTTTTTCCATTAACCCTAACTGAATCTGTTGGGAAAATTTCTGGAATAACTGCTTTGGCTCCAGAATTTAATGCTTGAAAAACATTTTCTACAACAAAACGAGGGCAAAAGCATCTAACTGCATCATGAATCAAAACATAGTTTGGAGAGTATTGGGATATGACTTTCAAAGCAATCCTAACCGAATCACTTCGTCGTCCCCCACCAACAACCGGCTGCAACAGTCTTGGATCATTCACACTCTTAAAAATTTCGGTATACACTTCTTGAAACCCAGAGGGGATTGCACAAACAATTCCAGAGACAAAATCAAATGAAAGAAAAAGCTCTACCGATTTCTTTATCGGAAAACTTCCACCAATGCAGCAAAACTGTTTGGGCGTTCCTTCTCCAAACCTCCGCCCTTTTCCCGCCGCAACTATTACCGCAAAAAAGGGCAATTATCCTTGTCTTGCTTTAAACTTTGGAACCTGCTTGTTTATAACGTACAATCTTCCCTTCCGGCGAACGAGTTTGCAAGCTCTGTGGCGATTTCGCAATGTTTTAAGCGAATTAACTATTTTCATACTAGCCAAGAATTCAAGTGCGACTCTGAGCATTATATCACTTTTCTTAATTATAGAAAGAGCAATTAAAATAATGTCTGCGTTCACATACCCCAAGGTAAAAGAAGTGGAATTATTTTTTCCCATGACTCCAGCATGCCCCCTCCTGAATAGACCGTAAACCATGCTTAAATGATTTTTGTATTTTTTTTATAATGCTTTAGACCGGATATATAGCAATCTCTGAATATTACTTAGAGGAGTTGGTTATATATGTAAGGGGGGAAGGAGATGGGTTTACTCCCTATTCAGGTTGGGCCGCCGAAGTTATGGTTATTCATAGAAGAAAACTAACTTTGAATCTTTTGTCTCAAACTATATGAACGTATACAAGTGTGAAAATTTTTATTGTTTTTACAGAGAGGGCATGTTAATGTTAATTGTAATATGGGGTGGTTTTTCGTAACTGATTTCTTCTGGGGAGGGGATAGTCGTGAATTTAAGATATGTACTGAAGTGTATGTTCATCTGTATGGTTTTCACCAGTCCGGGACTTCCTGCTTTTTCCGGAGAAGATCCCGATATCAAGAAATTAAAAGAAGCTGATGAAAATTTACAGTCCGAAATTGCCACCATCAAGAATATTAATGAAAATTTAGAAGCTGAAACTCAAAGTTTGAAAAATACCATAAAGGAGATGAAATCAAAGCTCGAAGAGACAGAGGATAGTTTTGAAAAGAAGTTGGATACAATTGATAAAAAGTTGGGGAGCAATGAAGAAGAGATGGAGCAGCTAAACTCACTTCAGGAAAAAGTTGCTAAAATAGAAGAGGGGACAAGGGCTCCAGAAAGTAATGAACAAATTGAACAATTAACTCAGAAATTGGATAAATTAGAAACTGATATTCAGGCTATATCAGCTAATGAAGACTCTGATGAGGAATTAAAAAATATAAAAGAGTCTTTAAATTCAGTGACTCAACAACTTGAAAATCAGAAAAACTTTGATGAACAACAAAACATAGAGTCCGCAAAAAGCTCTGCAAGGCTTGATAAACTCGAAAGAACGAATGGAGCCGCCGTAATTGGAGCGGCCGGAGCTTCTGTTGGGGGGCTGCTAGGATCGGTTGTCAAAGAAGGTTTTGGAATTTTATCGCAAAAACTCGAGGTGGACTCCATAAAAGAGCAGCTGCTGAATGGTAACTCCACCATAACCTTATCGGAGAACATGACTAAGGAAGAGAAAAAAGAACTTGAGGAGATAGAGTCTGATATACGTAACGGAAAAAGCGATCAGGAAATTCAAGCAAAACTAGATATTTTAAAAGATGAAATTGAGAATAGAGAAAAATTACAATCCAGATTTCAACGAGCGACTTTTTATGGGGTGAACCAATCCTTCAAGGATGAAAGCATCATAATTCACTTGTTAAACCAAGCTCGCCTAGGCCACAAAATCCCCCCAGAGACAATATTAACGGGAAATATAAATTCGGTTGATGTCGATTTAATAAATACGATATACGAGATGGGAGTGCAAAACGCTACGATATTTGATATTTATGATGCCATAAAGCTGATATTCACCGGATCACCGAAAAAAATAATAGTAAAGCAACCAGATAAATCCACTATTGCCCAACAAAGTGCTAATGGAGCAGTAGTACAGGAGGGGGGAACCATAGCTCCTGGTTCTGCTTCAGAAGCTTCTGTTCAAGGTGGAGCTGTTCCTCAAGCATCTTCAGTTCAACCTGTTGTTCAACAAAGTACTAGTGGAGCAGTAGTACAGGCTGGAGGAACTATAGTTCCTGGTTCTGCTGAAGCTTCTGTTCAAGGTGGAGCTATCCCTCAAGCATCTTCAGTTCAACCTGTTGTTCAACAAAGTACTAGTGGAGCAGTAGTACAGGCTGGAGGGACTATAGCTCCTGGTTCTGCTTCAACCCTTCAAAAACCTGTAAAAAATGGAAAAACTCCCGAGCAAAGACAGGCTATTTCCAAATCGGATTCGAATATAGCTTTGGAAAAAAGAAGGCTAGACATGACGGTTATGGACGTAAAGGATAACAGGTATTACGATGTTGAAAGACAAAAATTTGAGCAAATTGCTCAGTCGTCCAAGCGGTACCCAGAAACGAAAGTGGTGCCACCAACAAATATGGAAGTAAGACCAATTGACCAGGCATCATCCGCTAATTTAAACTTACTTAGCAAGGATTGATTTAGAAAGATATTTTTGGCAGTATGTGATGCCAGATACAATGGCGATAATTGAAGAGGTCCAAAACATAATTTCTCCAAATTTTAAAATTGCTACCGATTTTCCGATATTAGAGAGTAAAACAATGGCGACGGAAAACATTTGGCTAGCCGTTTTCCACTTCGATAATAAGGATGTTTTAAAGTTGCGTTCGGACGTTTCGGCTACATCTCTAACTCCCGATATGATTACTTCTCGACATAGTATTATCGCGGCTGCTATTATTGTATAACCCGAAATCAAATCAAATCCAACTATGAACAGAATTGATATCGATATGAGTATTTTATCGGCCAGAGGATCAAGCATCCTTCCAATCTTACTTGTCTGCTTATACATTCTTGCATAATACCCATCGAGATAATCTGTTGCACAACATAAAACAAAAATCGAAAAAGAGATAATCGCACCCAACCTCGACTCTATAAAAAAACCAAGAGCAAAAATCGGTAAAACAAATACCCTTGAAACGGTAAGTATGTTTGGCAGTGTAAAAAACTTATTCATCTTTTCGTTCGATAAAAAATTCAAAAATAGAAGCCGCCATTCTCTCGCTAATTCCTTTTACCATTTTTATATCTTCCATAGAAGCACTTTTTATAATTTCCGCTGCGCCGAAATGTTCAAGCAATAGTTTTTTTCGAATCGTGCCAATGTTAGGTATATCATCTAACACCGATTTTGTTATTCCTCCTTGCCTCTTTTTTCTATGAAAAGTTATTGCAGCTCTATGAGCTTCATTTCTTAACGTTATCAAAAATGAGAGTAACTCACTGTTGTTTCCTAAAACCATTTCTTCACCGCTTTCAAAGACTATTTTCTCGTCTCCCATCCTTCTATCGTTCTGTTTAGCTATCCCTATTATTTTAACATTATCCAGAAATTTAAATTGATTTTTAACTTTAAGGGCAATAGAAAGCTGTGTTTTACCTCCATCTATTATTAGAAGATTCGGAATTTCGGGAATTCTCGATGATTTGAAGCGTTTTTCAAGAGAAAAGCGCATCATCTCAATATCGTCTCCCCCATTTGCAGTTTTTTCAGAAATAGTAAACTTTCTTGTTTTGCTTTTCTGTATTTTTCCATATTCAAAAACGACCATTGCTCCGCACGCATTTGTTCCATGAATATGGCTATTATCATAAATTTCTATTCTATCTATGGTTTTAAGACCAATCAATCGACATAATTCTGCAATTTGCTTTTCGTAGTGGTTAGCATTCTCCTTCTCCAATTTCATCTTAGCATTAAACCTACAAGAATCAATTATCCTTCTATATACTTCTCGTTTCGCCACCTCTATCTTTACATTTACTCCGTATGATAATTGCATAAATTCAGAAACCGGCTTCGCGTTCTTAAGTTCAAATTCAATGATAATTGTAGTTGGAGGAGTAACGCTTTTATAAAATTGAAGAATAAAAGATTCGACCACTTCTGAATCTTCAAATCCTATAGTATTTTCTAAAAGTAACGATTCACTTCCAACATTCTTTCCCGTTCTGAAAAATGTTATTGAAATGGCGGTATTTTCAAAATTTCGAACAATAGCTATAAAATCTATGGAGAATAGATCTTCAATTTGTATATATTGTTTTGATTGAATTTCCGTAATTGCCTTTATTCTGTCTCTAATTACAGCAGCTTGCTCAAAATTCATATCTTTTGCAGCGCTTCGCATCTTGTCGGTCAACATTTTCCTGACTATCTTATCTTTCCCAGTTAAAAGCTCTTTGGCAAGATTAACATTTTGCGTATATGTATCTTTAGATATTTTGTTAACACAGGGGGCTGAACACCTTTTTATAAAATACTGCAAACATGGTCTTGTTCTGTGCACGAATTGGTTATCCGTACAATTTCTCAGAAGAAATGCTTTTTGTATAACCTTTACGGTTTCGTTGAGAGCGGATATCGCAGGATATGGCCCAAAGAAGTTTTTGTTTTTTGGTTTTAAAGTCCTATATTTAAAGATTCTAGGAAATTCATGAACGTCATCAATAACTAGGTATGGGAAAGTTTTATCATCCTTTAAAAGAATGTTATAAAATGGTTTAAGTTCTTTTATCAAATTACTTTCAAGAAGGAATGATTCAATTTCGGAATTAACGACCGTAACCTCTACATCCTCAATATTAGATATCATCATTTTGGTCCTATTCGCCAATTGATTAAAGTTAGTATACGAAAGCAGCCTGTTTTTAAGATGTTTGGCTTTTCCAACGTATATAACCTTTTCTTCTGCATTAATCATTTTATAAATTCCAGGACGCGAACCTGCTCGTCTCGCAGCCGTTTTTATCGTTTCGATAATCCCTTTTAGCTTTTTCAATCTAGACGCCTCAGTGCCTCGACAAATAAGTATGCTAACAAAAAAAATAGGGAAACGCAAATTTGTCCATTTCTAATTCTGTATTGAATTTGAAAGTTAGTTTTCGTCTATTAATAACTCTGAATCCTGAATAGGCAGTAAAACCATGCTTCAATGATTCGTGTATTTCTTTCTCTTCATCCTTTCCTTTTAAAGCTTGAACAAGGCGATCGAACTCAAACATAAAATGTTCCACGTGGAACAATTGATTTAAAAGCTTGAGAACCACTCGGCCAGCCTCAACCTTAACATGACTCAGGCGGCCCAGTCTGAATAGACCGTAAACCATGCTTAAATGATTTTTGTATTTTTTTTATAATGCTTTAGACAGGATATATATAAGCACTCTCTTCACCGTTTTATATATGATTACCAATCCCTCTAAGTAATATTCAGAGATTGCTATATATCATGCTTAAAGCATTATAAAAAGAAATACAAAAATCATTGGGGCATGGTTTACGGTCTATTCAGACTGGGCCGCCTGAGTCATGTTATGTTTGAGGCTGGCCGAGAGGTTCTCAAGCTTTAACAGGAAAGGATGAAGAGAAAGAAATACTCAAATCATTGAGATATGGTTTAGGGTCTATTCAGGCTGGGGCAGGCAGGATTCATGGCGAAAAGTAATTCCACATCTTTTGTCTCACATCTGTTTGAACTTACACACATATTGTAAATATCTTGGATGCGGTATAAAATAGGGTTTTATAGATTGGTCGAAAAAATGTCTAAAAGTTTAGGCTTCTTTTCTTTCCTAAAGCACTCCATACCTGCCTCGATTTGGGCTATCGGTCTTTCGTCTCTTTTGATCAATTTGGCAACTTCTGCCATTTTTTCAGGATCTGCATTATATCTAAAAGTTGTTTTGGGGGCGACGGTATCTGCCATTGGTTTTATAGAAGCGATTGTTGAAGCTATGTCCTATGGAGTAAGGATATTTTCTGGGGTAGTAAGCGACTATTTCAAAAAAAGAAAACTCTTTATGGTTATAGGATTCGTAATGCTGACAATTTCGAAACCAATGTTTGCGTTTTCTAAATCTATTGCCGAAATTTTCGTCGCGAAGACGATAGACAGAATTGGTAATGGCCTTCAAGCAACTCCGAGGGATGCGTTAATTACGGATTCTTCCCCAAAGGAAATAAGAGGCTCCTGTTTTGGGTTAAGACAAAGTCTAGCTGTTATAGGTTCAACTTTGGGAGGGTTATTCGGTATTGCGGTTATGGCCGTTTCAAATAATGATTTCAAACTACTTTTTATATTAGCTGCCGTTCCTGCCGCAATTGCTTCCATTATATTGTGTTTATTTGCGAAAGAGAAAAAGTCCGCAGAGCACGCTAATCCTCAACGTAGAAAAATAAGAATGCGTGACTTAAAGCTACTAGGAAAGAAGTTTTGGGTTTTAACAATCGTTGTCGTTGTTTTCAGTTTAGGACGGTTTAGCGGAATTTTTATTACACTTCACGCTTGTGAAAATTTTGGATTAGACCTTTTATACGGGACTGCGATAACCACAACATACAATCTTTTCTCAACTTTAGTTTCGTATCCAATTGGAAAGTTGTCCGATAGGATGGATAGAGTAACGCTGTTGCTGATAGGTTTTGGATTTTTAATTTTATCTCATTTATCTATCGGTCTTGCAAACGGCCTATTTTGGGTATTTTTTGGAACTGCATTTTGGGGGATACAACGTGGAATAACAGATGGCCTGCTATCAACGCTTGTTTCAGATTATGTTCCAAAAGAACTAAGAGGAACTGGATTTGGCATCTACTATCTCGTAGTTTCGGCTTCAACCGCGGTCGCGAACGCATTTGCTGGAATTGTTTCTCAACAAAGCGGAAAAGGGGCAGAATTCATTGCCGGAGCAATTTTTTGCATATTCGCAACATTCCTATTGTTAATCGTAAAAAAAAATCTCTCACCAAAAGCGAGTGTTTTAAAGTAACAGAGAGGAGAAAGCCTTTACTCAGATACGACAAAAATCTGCTCCTCTATGAATAACCATGACTCCCGCATGGCCCAGCCTGAATAGAGAGGCTGTATTGTAATCTTCCGATGAGGATATATAAGCAATCTATGAATATTGCTTAGAGGGGTTGGTAATATATGTAAGAAGTGAAGAGATTGCTTATATACATCTTATCTAAAGCATCGTAAAAAAATACAAAAATAATTGGGGCATGGTTTACTGCCTATTCAGGTTAGGTCATGCGGGAGTCATGTTGTGTTTGAGGCCAGCCGGATGGTTCAAGCTTTTAAGCGATTGTTCCATAACCATGAATCCGGCAGCTCAGCCTGAATAGGTAGTAACCCTTGCCCCCCCCTATAGCAACAAAACTCTTCTGATGATTCTCATTCTTTGTTTGTACTTAAGTCTAGCAAGGTAGTGTTTTCCTGTCCTAAACAGGCTGAAACAAGTCCCCAATGATTTTTGTATTTTTTTACAATGCTTTAAACGGGACATATAGCACTCTCTTCACCCTTTCCTATTAAAACCTTGAACCACTCGGCCGGCATCAAACATAACCTGAATTCGGCGGCCCAGTCTGGATAGACCGTAAACTATGCTTAAATGATTTTTGTATTTTTTTTATAATGCTTTAGACAGGATATATAAAGCAATCTTTTCACCTTTATATAATAGATTACCAACCCCTCTAAGTAATATTCAGAGATTGCTATATATCATGCTTAAAGCATTATAAAAAGAAATACAAAAATCATTGGGGCATGGTTTACGATCTATTCAGACTGGGCCATGCAGGGTTCAGGTTATGTTTGAGTCCGGCTGAGTGGTTCTAAAGTTTTTAGGCATTCGTTGAACATTTATGCTTTAGGCCAGCCGGATGGTTCAAGCTTTTAAGCGATTGTTCCAGATGAGACATCTACGTTTGATGCTATCAGTGGCTCAATCTTAAATTGCTATGTATACCCCACCATTTAAGTATGGTTTACTCCCTGTTCAGGCTGGGCCATGCAGGAGTCAGAGTTATTGGATGAAAAGTAACTTCACACCTTTTGTTATAGCTAAGTAATGAGGGAACTGAGGAAACAATAATGGAAGCTATTGTCTTTTAGACTATTTGTAAAAACCAGCCATTGTTCTTTTCTCAGCCGGTCATTGAATTAAATCTATAACAAAAAAATTTTAACAAGAATAAGTTTTACTTTTTTGTGTACAATACTATTTCAGTGTAACTCAGGTCTATTTTAATCATGTTTGCAAACGGTTGGTTTTTTAGGGAAGGTAAGAAGCAAGGAATTTTCTGGGCAATAATGATATATCTTGTTGGGGCAATAAATGACGTTTTAATGAAATTTCTTGGAGATAGATTGCACACAATCGAAATCGTATTTTTCAGATTTCTTTTTTCGGGAATCGCCGTTCTAATTCCGATGTTTTATTCTAAAACCAATCTTTTTAAATCTGCAATTCATTCTTGGCATTTTTTAAGGGGGGCTTTAGGTGCTATCTCTTTAACTTTCTGCTGCTTCAGCGTTAATACGATGCCACTCGCTGAAAATACTATTATCCTCTTTTCGGAGACGCTTTTCATGCTTCCTTTGGCCATAATATTTCTTAAAGAGAAGATAGGAGGTAAAGTGTTCCTTGCGACAGCAATTGGATTTTTAGGACTTATCGTTATGTTTAAGCCAAATGCCGACAATATAAACATAATAGCAATTATTCCAACCTTGGCTGCCGCTATTTTTGCTGTCATGAATATTATGATAAAAAAAATGGTTGATAGTAAAGAACATACATTAACGATGCTTTTCTATTTTGGGCTATATACAACGATATTATCTGGATTTGTTGTTCCATTTTATTGGACAACTCCGAATTTATCGGAACTTGTTTTGATATTACTTCTCGGAGTCGGCGCAAACCTTATTCAATTTTTTATTTTTTTGGCATACAAAGCAACAACAGCCTCAAATGTGAATCCAGTAAGGTATGTCGAATTACCCTTCGCTATTCTATTTGGTTTTATATTCTTTGGACAAGTTCCGGAAACAACAGCTCTCTTCGGATCATTTTTGATAATCTTTGGCACGCTACTTCTTTCCGGTTCTACTAAGCCTAAATGAATATCTCTTGAGTATAGATGGCAGTGGTCTTTAATTCTCCCATATTATCTGATGCTTTGTTTACGAAAGGGGGAGGCCAAACTCTCCCGCTAAGTAGCTAAAGCTTTTAAGCGATTGTTTCACGTGGAACATTTTATGTTGGAGGCTGGCTTACTCAACTATAACAACAAACATAGCCATGAATCCTGCATATCCAGGTCTGAATTGGGGCAGCTTCAAAGAACTCCTTTTATAGTAGGATTGCTAATTGGAAATCCCTTATATCATATGTTTAAGTAATTGCGGAAATCCCAAATAGCATATTCGATAAAATCATTTAATTGCTTTCAATCTCGCGTTAAACTTAATTATCAGATTTTTAAAAATGAAAATAATGAAATGGTTAAAAATTAATAATTCAAAAAAATGTAGTATGATGAAGTCCTTTATTTGTAGGGCGATTGATAAAAAAGGGCAAATTGTTGAGAAGTGCTTTTTTATGAATTCGGATACGGATCCTTTTTTGATTTTAAAAAATTTAGATCTAACACTTATATCCACAAGAGCCAATAGATTAAATACAAAAAATCCGATTACTGAATTTACAATTCCCTTTTTGAAAAACGTTAAGCAATTGATCAAAAACAAGCTTGATTTGATAACTGCCCTAACGATAGTTGCTCAGTTATTTAAGAACAAAGAATTCAGATCGCTAATTTATCATATAATCGATGACATAAAATCCGGAAGCTCGTTTTCTAAATCTTTATCAAAATTTGAAAGATATTTCGATATGTTAACGGTAAAAACGTTGGAAATTTCCGAAAAAACCGCGGAGTTACCTGAATCGCTTTCAAGAATAATAAGCCACATTGAATCTGAATCTGAATTAAGAAATAAGTTAAAAAAAGCTTTTCGATATCCGATAATTTTGTTATTTGGAGTTGTGTTGGTTTTTCTATTTTGGCTTATAGTTGTAGTTCCTCAATTTGCCGAATTATTTTCGGAAATAGGAGTTACTCCTCCTCTGATTTCTCGAATCATCATAAAATTAAGTTGTGCTTTTAAGACTAATTTATTTTACATGGTTGCTATATCTGGAATGTTAGCCTTTATTTTTTTTAAAAAGCTTTTTTGGCAAAAAGGAAAAATATCTTCGAATTTGCCAATCATATCAAAAATAAATAGAGACAGATTGGTCTTAAACTTTTTTTCAGCAATGGAAATCATGCTTCAAGAAAAGATAACCCTCATTGAATGTATAGAATGCTTACGGATTCCACATTTGAAAACTGATAAGATAATAGGTTATATCAATTTAGGAAATAGCTTCTCATCAGCACTTAGGAAAATTGGATTTCTAAGCGATTATGAGTTGGCGATAATAGAGACAGGGGAAAGGACCGGAGAACTATGTTTAGCATTCAAATCTATAACTGGTATAAAAAGGGAAAAACTTGAAAGTAGATTTAAAGAGATAATCACTATGATACAACCAATAACAATCGGCCTCATCGGGATCTTGCTAATTATAATCGTTTATTCTTTGATTATTCCACTGTATTCTAACCTAAATCTCTATTTTTGACGTGATATGCACTAGTTCCAAAAACTATGTAACAAATCGAATCGAGAATGCATTTAGTCCAATTCGCCTTTTCAATACGCTCTATTGATACTATAGTTTCCACTATAGGATTTTTGAATAAGTCGGTGAAATAAAATACGAATCCCAGTTCGGTACCGATCTCAAATGGAGCACGGATCACCGTTCTATATCTAATGACCTTTGTTACTTGATTAGAGTGCTTTTTTGATAACAAAATTGAGCGATTAGAAAGATTCTTAAATAGCACACTTTCTTTAACTCCATACAGCACTGGAATCTTTGTAACAGCTTTTTCATCACTGCTTATGCGTGAAACAAAAAATTGATCCAGCCATTGTATAACGCTTTTAATATCTCTTACTGCCTGCTCTTTGGAGGAGAACTCGTATAACACCACGGTAAATTCGCAAGAATTGGTATTTTTATAATTGAACATGCATCCCATCGTAGATGAAGATGATTCAAAAAAGCAGATGTCAGCCCCATTTATATTTTGAAAAAAAGTACCATATCCTCTTTGAGGCTCTTCTAGAAGGTCCGCAAAAATGCAACATATATCATATAGTGCCGTTTTGTTTTTTTTTAAAATAAGCTCCATATTTTTGGCAAACTCAAAATCCTCTACTTTTTCGGATTGCGGGTTTCTTATAGTGAGTTGTTTGTTTTCGTATTTATAAATTTTTGACGAAGTTATATTTTTATCTATTTTTTTAAACGAGTTCTTTTCATGGACAACGATATTGCAGTCCTTGTTAACGATTACAAATCGTTTGGCTTTTAATTTTGGGAAAGACCGAATTAGTTTTTCAGAAATCGGTAATTGGGAAACCTGAAATGCCGAAGAGGGAATAATAAAAAAAAAGAGAAAGGGTAAAAGTAATAACTTATTCACTTTCCGAATGTATTGTCTCTTTAACAAAAACTGACAATAGGTAAGCTAGCATCAGACAGACTGGAATGACTAAGAGAGCATGATTATAGCAGTCTATGTCGTAAATTCTGACGCCAGATTCTTTAACTTTTCCATTCCAAAAAAAGTCTAACAGCACGCCTAAAAGTGGCTGGAATATCGCTCCAACAAGCATGATTATACAATTCGTCAAAGCGAGGGCAGTTCCAGAAAATTCTGAAGTCACGCTGTTTTTTGCGCAAGTAAAGCTGATTGTCTGAGCTCCGGTTAAAAATCCTATAAGAAATACAATTCCAAAAGCCACGTAAACGTTACATTGCACAAACAACAACAAGACAAAAAGTAAGCTTGTAAAAATTGTAGAAATCTGCATAGTTTTCACGTAGCTTCTAATTCTTCTTGCAAAAATGGCAAGGAGGATACTTCCAATTGCTACCCCAATAAAAACCATCGCAGATGCCAATGAAGCTTGTTCGTTGTTTATTCCGTATCGAGACATAAAAAACGGAACAGCCCATAATTCGGAAAAGGCGCTAATTGGAAGATACATAAAGCTTCCAACAACTCCGGGTAATATTACCTGCGAATTTTTTAAAAGCTTTAAAATAGCATTAAGAACAGATCTAAAACTTTTTTCCGTTCGCTTTTTTTTTATATCCTTAGGTATAAAGAAAAAGATAAGAAGAGTTATTAAAACCCCAATTCCCGCAAGCCAATATGTCGTCTTTTGCCAACCGATGATATTAACCGCCTTCGCGACCGGAGGGCCTCCAAACAATCCTCCAAGCGTTCCCATCATATTTGTTACTCCCGCCAAAATAACGAAATATTTTTTGGGAAATAAACTTGAAGCGACCTGGAGACAGCTAATGAAAGCGCAAGCAGACCCAGCACCAACTAAAAATCTTCCAATTTGCGCAACATATATTCTATCGAATCCGGCAAAAAGTACCGAACCAAAAACGCAAAGCAAAGCCGATAGCCCCATTAAGTTTCGAGCCCCTATTCTGTCAAGGATAACTCCACAGGGCAGTTGTAAAATTGTATAGGCGTAATAATAGAATGAAATTAAAACTCCAAGCATTGTTGAAGTTGCACCGAAAGTTGTCATCAAATCGTTAACCATAACGCTCGGAGAGACTCTCAGCATTAATTCGTACAGATAAAAAACCGTAGCGATTCCGAAAATCAGCAACGACCTATACTTAATCTTGGACTTCATAATTTATAAAATTATCCAAACCTGGTAGGATTGTAGCATATGAAATTTAAATAGATCAACTTAGATTTAGAATATCTTTAAATCCCGCAAGGGCTTTTAATTCTCCAATATTATTTTAATAGCTTGTTTATGAAAGCGTGAGTACCAAGCTCTCATTTCAGTGATAGATTATCCATTTGGATACAAGGAGCACGGCTAGACTCTCATTAGAGAAACCATTATTTTAGTTTAAGGACTAATTGACGCTTACTCAGTTACGGCAAAAGGTATAACTAGGAATCCTAGATGGCTATTAATAATTGTTCCACGTGGAACAATTGTTACCGGAATGCTTTAATGCTTTATCTTATCTATGATGTGGGAAAGAAGATGAAAGAACAACGCACACATTATAACGAGCAGTGAGGCTAATATTGTACTATAACAGAATCATAAGCTGCAAGAATTAAATCGGGTTTAAAAAAAATTGTTCGAGATTAGATATGAAATCTGCATTTTTGACCAATTTGTATCATCTATTTGCTTTCCATTTTGTACACTAAATTTGTGACCTTTTAGTTCGATTTCAATACGTAGTATGTTTTTCAACTTAAAAAATCTAAGACAGTATTTTTTTGTTATATGCATACTAATCGTTAGCTCCATTATAAACAAAGGAAAGGCGATGCAGAACGACGAGGATTCCTTAGGGAGTGCATGCGTTCGTCTTTTGGCAATTAGCGAAATGGGCGCGTTATACCCTAAAGAAGTTTGGCCATTGCCACAACTACAAATTCAACAAGTATCATCCGATAAGAAGCCTTCCAATAAAAATGAACAGAATTTGAAGTTTATTAGATTCAAGTTGGAGTATGGGGCGCGATTGGAAGAAATAATCAGGCAAAATAATAACAAAGACCCCCGTGAAAACATGTATGAGTATCTCTTTTTTAGTCTTCCAAACAGTGCTTCCTTGTTAAAAGAGAAAGTTAAAACTCCTTTTGATAAAATTATCAAAGGTATTCAAGAAATTCTAAAATTCGGAGTAAAGAGATATGAAAAAGATGACAAAACACCTAGTATGGTGCGCCGTGGAGAGAAACTTAAAAATACCATCTTAAAAAATCCCAATCTAAAATCGCAAATAGGGAAGCGGTTACCGGTGATATTAGAAAAGGAAATACGATTCTTGAAACTAATTTTTAAATATTCTTCTTTTTTATTTGAGGCTCACGATTTTGGAAAATCAATTTTTGAAATTGTAAAAAAATCGATAAATCTTTTTGACATTAATAAAACGAATGAATGTTTACAGGAGATTAAAAATCAGTTTCTTCAAGTTGAAGGAAGGTTAATTTCGGAGTACGAACGTATAAAAGGAGAAGATCAAGTATTTGCGCTTCTCGAAAATTCCTGTTTCCTCTCTTATTCACCTTCTCCCTCTTTAATTCCTCATTTTTTGTGTCTTTTTAGAGAAGCTGAGACAAATGCGCATTATTTGGTATATTTTTTATCAAAATTTTTTGGGGCATTATATAATCCCTTCGAACGAATAGAGTTTTTTGATTTAAGTTATAATTTAGCTGATTATGTAAAAAGCTGTTTTATACAATCGGAGCTTATGATGACCCTCGAACAACGTAAAGAATTATTTGCAAATTTAGTTAAGGAAAAATTAAAAAAATCAGACGTCAAGATTTTTTCTCCAATTTCTGATTTTTCAGAAGAGGATGAGCCTAATGAGGGACAAGCGGCTCTTTCCAATGAAGCTTTTTTTCCATCTTCTGATCTAAAAAAAGAACCTTTCCCTTCCTATAATGAAAGACAAGAGGATTTTTCCAATGAAGCTTTTCCTACTGATGTAAAAGAGGAATATAATGAAACTCCTTCGCCCTTTTCCGGCATAAAAAAACCGCTAGAAGAAATTCTTTTCTCACCTCCCGATATTAAAGAGTCTCCTTTTCCGGAAGATATTTTGCAGAATCCTAGTTCAAATCAGAATCCACCTTCGCGCTTTGCTTCAATGAGCAAGAATGAGTTTCTCTCCTATCTATCCAATGAAACTTAAAAACGATAGAGGATGACAGGAACATACATAATAAGGCTTATGTCTATTTGTCCTTTTACATTCCCAATAAAGCCCCTAACCCCGGTTTTTTGGATGCGATACCCGTATCTACCTCTTTTAAAAAAGTCTTTTCAGCTACACTTTCGTCATTAGACAAAAGCTTTAAAAAAAACATCTTGGCAATCCTAGCAGGTATTCTGCCTCCAGTTGATGTTTCAATCATTTTTTGCCTATTTATGTCGTTTCCGATCCATACCCCCATCGAAAATCCACTATTTTTGTCATCTGGCGGATCGTAAAACCCGACAAACCAAGCATCCGTATTTCCATTTGTTCCGGTCTTTCCGTATATATGGGCATTAACATTAACCGCTCTACCTGTCCCATTTTTTACGACGTTTCTTAATAAGGCTTTACACGAAATTAGCGCTTCTTCATCTATGATAGGCAGAATTTTTTCTTTATTTTTCTGAAACAAAATATCTCCAGACTTCGTTTGAATTTCAGTAATGCAATACGGCCAAATTGGAATTCCATCCATAAACGATGTGTATGCAGAGGTGATATCTTTCAGAGTTACCGGAGTAGTTCCTATTGCGACGCTCATGTCATGGATTGATACATCAAATATTCCGAGTTTTTTTGCGAATTTAGAAACTCTTTCTAGTCCTATAAATTGAGCCAATCTGATACTAACCGTATTAACTGAATGAGTAAAACCATCAAGGAGTGAAATTTCGCCACGACTTTTCCATTTATAGTTTTTAGGTCTCCAATTAGATATGGATATCGGCTCATCCGATATTTTATCTTCTAGTTGAAAACCATATTCTATTGCTGCTCCATAAACAAAAATTTTAAATGCTGATCCAGGTAACCTATTTGCCTGAACAGCCCTATTAAATTGGGTTGCAGAGTATTTTGTCCCTCCAACCATTGCTAAGATTGCCCCATCTCTATTTAAGCAAATAAATGAAGCTTCGGAAAATTTATAATTATCTCCTTCAGTTTTTACGTAAAAATCAACAGATGCTTCTGCAGCCGTCTGTTTTTTATCATCCAAAGTGGTGATAATCACTATATCGTCTTCAATTTCTCCGAGAATTTTCTTTGCTTGTTCATACGCGTAATCGCAAAAATACATGCAGTTCTGATCTTGTTGAGGGCTGTTAGCAAAAGCACTTTTTGCCTGTTTTTTCTCTATCTCTTTAGCATCTTTTATATATCCCTGTTCTTCCATCATTTTTAGTACAACAAGAGCGCGTTCATAAGCGTAATTGGGATGATTTCCTGGGTTATACTTAGTCGGAGCTTTTAGCAATCCAGCCAATATCGCGGCTTCAAAGATAGATAATTTAGTTGAGGATTTGTTGAAATATTTGCGAGAGGCAGCATCTATCCCATACGTACCAGCTCCGAAGTAGACTCTATTTATGTATAACATCATTATATCTGCTTTACTAAATCTATATTCAAGCCAAAAGGCGAGTAAAAGTTCCTTTATCTTTCTTTTAATTGTTTTATCGTAATGTGTGATGATTCCCTCAGCAATCAATATATTTTTTGCGAGTTGTTGAGTTATTGTTGACCCCCCCTGAATAACCTTGCGGGCAATATAGTTTTGGTAAATTGCTCTACAAAATCCTATAAAATCTATGCCAAAGTGATGGAAGAACCTTTTGTCCTCAATGGCTATAAACGCTTCTGGCACATATTTAGGCAGGTCTTCAAGCTTCACGAGCTCTTCATATAAATCTCCATAGGTGCCTAAAATTTTTCCATCATAAGTTTGTATAGTAACTCCAGGGAACCTGATTTCTGTTTTTAAGTTTTTAAGATCCGGAAGCCCATTTGCAAAGTATAACAAAACGACGCTGAACGAGACTAAGCCGCAAACGAAGAGACATAAACAATGCCTGAAAAATATTCTTAAAAATGATTTTTTCTTTTTTTTTATAGGACGAGTCTTAGCTCTCATTAATGTTTGGAATCGACTCGGCCACCAGGGCAGTTTAGCAGCATACAGTCTTAAAAACAACTCTTTTTCCGATTATGTCTGCGTTCATATGATTTTGGACAAAAGGGGCGAGATTACTTTTGTCTAACAACCCCGAATCCTGCCTGCCCCAGCCTGAATAGGCAGTAAACCATGCTTAAATGATTTGTGTATTTCTTTCTCTTCATCCTTTTCTATTAAAGCTTGAACAAGGCGGCCAGCCTCAAACATAAAATGTTCCACGTGGAACAATTGTTTAAAACCTTAGGCCCCTCGGCCAGCCTCAAACATAACATGACTCAGGCGGCCCAGTCTAAATAGACCGTAAACCATGCTTAAATGATTTTTGTATTTTTTTTATAATGCTTTAGACAGGATATATAAAGCAATCTCTTCACCTTATATATAATAGATTACCACCCCCTCTAAACCATATTCAGAGATTGCTATATATCATGCTTAAAGCATTATAAAAAGAAATACAAAAATCATTGGGGCATGGTTTACGGTCTATTTAGACTGGGCCGCCTGAGTCATGTTATGTTTGAGGCTGGCCGAGGGGCCTAAGGTTTTAAACAATTGTTCCACGTGGAACATTTATGTTTGAGTTCGGCCGCCTTGTTCAAGCTTTAATAGAAAAGGATGAAGAGAAAGAAATACACGAATCATTGAAGTATGGTTTAGGGTCTATTCAGGCTTGACCAGGCAGGAGTCAGGAAAAGCAACTCCCCCTCTCTTTTCCCTCAGGCTATGTGAACATATACACTAAAAAGAAAGATAAAAATTATTTTTAATGATATGATGAAGGTGAAGTTTATAACTCTAACTCGTATTCATAAAGTAAAATTTTTACTGCAAAATGAATGTGTATTTAAATGTACTTACGAAACGACGTTTTTTATGAGGTGATAATAAATCGATGAAAGAATATTTAACTATATCAGCTGTAAGAAATGGGTTGAAAAGCGGAGAGTTTACCTCTGTTGAATTGACCGAGTATTATCTCAAAAAAATGGATGCAATGGCGGATCTTAACGCATTTATAACTATCGATTCGGAAAAATCAATTGATTGCGCTAAAGCGGCAGATAAAAAAATTTCAAAAGGAGAAAATAAGCCGCTTCTTGGGGTTCCACTTGCAATTAAAGATTTGTTTTGCACTAAAGGAACGAGAACTACAGCTGGATCTAAAATGCTTTCGAATTTCATTCCAGAATATGAGTCAACAGTAACTCAGAACCTGATTGATGATGGGGCGATTTTTATTGGGAAAACCAATATGGACGAATTTGCAATGGGCTCCGCCAATATAACGAGCTATTTTGGTCCATGTTTTTTGCCATACAGAAAGAAAACATCTCCAGAGATGAAATTAGTTCCCGGAGGATCCTCTGGTGGATCTGCAACATCCGTCGCATCTGATTTGTGCGTTGCCGCAACCGGATCTGATACTGGCGGGTCAATAAGACAACCTGCTGCCTTTTCCGGTATTGTGGGTATAAAGCCAACTTATGGCCTCTGTTCAAGATGGGGAATGGTGGCTTTTGCTTCCTCGCTAGATCAAGCTGGACCATTGACTAAAAACATTGAAGATGCAGCTATTATGTTACAGTCAATGGCTGGATATGATGATAAAGATTCAACTTCGGAAAACATAAAAATTCCGAATTATCTTGATTTTTTGGGAAAATCTATAAAAGGCATGAGAATCGGAATTGCTAAGGAATATACTGATGGAATAAATCAGGAAAATGTGGAATTACTCGAAAATGTTAAGACTTGGCTTGTTGATGCTGGATGTGAAATTATAGACATTTCTCTTAAAACTACCCCTTATGCTCTTCCTGTTTATTATATAATTGCCCCCGCAGAAGCTTCCTCTAATCTTGCTAGGTATGACGGTGTTAAGTATGGATACCGTTCTAAAAATTATAAAAACATTGATGAGTTGTATATTAACTCCAGATCTGAAGGATTCGGAGAAGAAGTCAAGAGAAGAATTTTGACTGGAACATATGTTCTATCTGCGGGATACCATGATGCTTATTACACAAAAGCTCTAAAAATCCAACAAATGATAAAAGATGATTTTAAAGATAATGCATTTTCTAAAATTGATTTAATTTTATGTCCAACTACTCCTAATACAGCTTTTGGCGTTGAGGAATCGAGTAAAATGTCTCCTGTTGAAATGTATTTAAACGACGTATTTACCGTTAATGCGAATATAGCTGGCCTTCCTGCTATTTCCATACCGACCGGTTTATCAAAAGATGGACTTCCAATGGGAATTCAGGTAATTGGAAACAGGTTTTGTGAAGCGGACATATTCAAAGTTTCTTACGTGATAGAAAAATCCGCTTGTTTCGAAGAGTTGAGGAAGAAAATCCTCCTGGTGTAGCCCGTATCGGCTTTAACTTCCCTCTTATTTAACCCCAGTTTCACATAAGAGCCCCATTTTTTGTAAAGTTATTAAACTTTTACGAAACTGGGGGGAATACTCGTTCGTTTCAGCCTCGCCAGCTGCATCCCCCTCAAATCAAGTGTTGTTTGAAGATATTTTCAAAACCTTGGAATCGTGCCCCTCTCAGAATTACACATTTTGCACTGTTTCACTTACAGCTTCAAGATCTTCAGCAATCTGCTCAAGCTGAGCTTTATATCCTAAAAACCCCACCTTCAAGGCGCCAACTTCTTCAGTCTCCCAATCTCTCGTTTCCAGTGTTAGTGTTAATAATCTTATTTCTTGATTTAGTTTTTCTATCTCCAAATCTCTCGCTTTCAGTGTTGATGTTAATAATCCTATTTCTTGATTTAACGAATTTATCTTTCGTTGAAATGCTTCTAACTGTCCCTTTATTGATAAAACGTTTCTGTTTATTTGCTCAAATATTTTCTTATCGTTGCCCTTTTCTATTTGGAAATTGCCTGTGGCATATACATTCATTCCAGTGACTATCATTACAAAAAGCGCCAGTAACGGCCTATTCAATTTCATAACTAAACCCCTTTTCTCAAAAATAAATCTCTAAGTGATGGGGGAAAGTATATTAAAATTTACATAAAAAGTAAAATATTTATCTCATCTCGTATAAAAATATTAGTTATTTATTACTAAAGGGAATGTTATAGTCTTCAAACATGACTCTTGCCTGCCTCATCCTGAATAGACAGTAAACCATGCTTCAATGATTCGTGTATTTCTTTCTACAATGCTTTAAGCATGATATATAGCAATCTTAGAATATTGTTTAGAGGGTTTGATAATCTGTATACAAAGGGGGGGGGAGTCTATTCAGGGGAAGTCGCCGGAGTAATGTTATGTTTGCGGCTGGCGGATGGTTCAAGCTTTTAAACAAAATGTTCCACGTGGAACATTTTGATTTTTTTAATGCTACTCCGTACATGACTTTTTTAAATTAAGATTCAAGCGTTGCATTAATTCTAGATCTCTCGGTGTTTGTGAGTTAGTAGTAGTTAAGAGTTTTTCCCCTATAAATATAGAGCTAGCTCCTGCAAAGAAACAGAGCGCTTGCAATTCATCTGACATACTTTCCCTGCCTGCTGAAATTCGAATCACAGAGTTTGGCATTAAAATTCTGGCGAGGGCGATACATCTAACAAAATCGAAAGGGTCTATATCAGGAACATTTTTGAGCCTAGTTCCAGGAATTTTTACCAGCTTATTAATTGAAACTGAAGCGGGAGGTTCGTTTAAATTTGCTAGCAAAAGAAGCATTTTTATCCTGTCATCGTTTGTTTCTCCCATTCCTAAAATTCCGCCACTACAAATTTTTATGTCATACTTTTGCAAAAGGTTAATCGTCTGTATTCTCTCATCTATTGTTCTTGTTGTTATTACTTTGTTATAGTATTCAGGAGATGTATCCACATTATGATTATAATAGTCTAATCCACACTCACTCAAATTTATTACTTGGGATTCAATCAACGTTCCCATGGTTACACAAGTCTCGAGTCCTAGTTCTTTAACTGCTTTTATCGCATCACAGACTATTTTGAAAATTTGCGGATTTGGAGTTCTTCCGGAAGTTCCCATGCAAAATCGAGAGCTTCCCATAGACTTCGCTTTTTTGGCAGACTCTATGATGAGAGCGAGATCTGTTATAATCTGCTTAGAAATTTTTTTTTTATTTTTTATGGATTGGGCGCAGTAAGCGCAATCTTCTGAGCATCCTCCAGTTTGAACACTAAGCAATGTACTAGCCTGAATCTCATTTGGGATATGGTGATTTATATGAACTAAGTGAGCTTGATATATCAATTCTAAAAATGAAGTTTGGAAGACATCTTTTGCAAATTCAAGGGTATGCATTAGTAAAGGTAAAAGAGCAGATTGATGAAATAATATGATACAATCCAAGAAAAGTGAAATGATTATTAGTCGGTTGTGATCAGAAAGTACGAGGAGTTTATAGCAAAATCTAAATTAGAATCGGTTCATAGAAAATTGTCGATTCATCCTGAAGACTACATAGATTTTTCTAGCAACGACTATCTTGGATTTAGTAAAAACGCAGATGTAATCAACGCAGGTATTAATGCTTCCTTAAAATACGGCAGTGGTAGTGGCGGTTCTCGATTGCTTTCTGGGAATAATGAGCTATTTCTTGCATTTGAAGAGCTTATCCTAAGTGATAAAAATACAAAAGCTGCATTGATATTCAATTCTGGGTTTCAAGCAAATTCTGGGGTGTTAGAAAGTTTAACAGATAAGAAAACTACTGTGATTTTTGATAAACTAAATCATGCCAGCATGTATCATGGAGTCTTTACCAGTTCCGCAAAATTAGTTAGATTTAATCATCTAGATTATGATCACTTGGAAAATATATTGATAAATGAAAAATCAAAGCAGATTATGATTTGTTCAGAGACAGTTTTTGGAATGGACGGTGATATTGCCGACGTGAATGTTTTATCTGATCTATCAAACAAATATGGAACACTGCTATATTTGGATGAAGCGCATGCGACAGGTATTTATGGAAAGAATGGATATGGCGTATCAACGGATTTTAATTTAAACCCAGAAACTACTGTGATAATGGGAACTTTTAGTAAAGCGCTCGGATCTTCTGGTGCTTATGTTGCGTGTTCCAAACTTATTCAGGATTTCTTGATTCAAAAATGCAGAAGCTTCGTATATTCCACTGCTCTTTCCCCTTTTTGTATTGGTGCGGCGATGGCGGCATGGAAAATGTTAAAATATACCAAAAGCGTCAGAAAAAAATTGCTTGAGAAATCCGAAAACCTTAGAGAGAAATTGAAAAGGTCCAGCTTAAAAACAACGGGGCATGGAACGAACATAATTCCAATTTTATATAAAGATAGCAAAAGTATGAAAGAGGCCAAAGAAGCGTGTTTGAAGGGAAAGTTGATAGTTTCAGGAATTGCCCCTCCAACCAGTCCAACTCCCCGTATCCGAATCGCGTTAACGACAAAACACACTGATGAAGAAATTGAAAAACTGCTGGAAAGAATCACTAAATGATCAATTTTAGCAAAGCGGCAAAAATTTATGATAAACACGCTTTTGTTCAAAAAACATCATCTGATTACTTAGCAGAGATCTGTAAAAGCATTCTTCCCATCTCCCCAAAAAGTATTCTTGATATAGGTTGTGGTACAGGTTTTACGTCATTAGCTCTGAAAAAATTCTACACCGAATCAAAATATACTTTATGTGATATCTCAAAAGAAATGATTGAGGTTGCAAAAAACAAAATCGAAAACTGTAAATGTATACCGCATAATGCAGAAAGCTATGAATTCAAGAGCGGATACGATCTTGTAGTTTCTAACCTGGCATTTCAGTGGTTTAACAATCTTGACGCCTTCTTAGGTAAAATTTTACATAAATGTAAACATATGTCTTTTTCGATTTTATTGAAAAATAGCTTTGAAGATTATAAAAATTTATTCAAAAATAAAGGGGTTAACATACTGACCAATGACTGTCTTTCCGAAAATGAAATATATAATTTATCGAAAGGCCACGGCAACGTTCTATTTTTTTGTTCCAAAGAGTATGATATGAGTTTTGATGATGCTATTTCCGCCGCTAGGTATTTTAAAAATATTGGAGCCAACATTACAAGTTCCAAATATAATCAGGGAAGAGTATCCGCGATATTGACCTCTCATAGAACTCAGATGAATCTTAAACATCGAATATTTTTTGCTTTTATGGAAGGAAAGACATGAACATTTTTGTCACAGGAACCAGTACCAATGTTGGAAAAACAGTAGTTTCCGCCTGGATCTGTTTGCATACTAAAGCATCCTATTGGAAACCAATACAGACTGGTTCTGAGATCGATAGCGATAAAAAGGTCATGGAAGTTTTATCACCAAAAACGAAACGAGTCGATGAGGTATATCTGCTGAAAGCGCCTTTATCTCCCTATGACGCTGCGAAATTCGAAGACATAGACATTGATGTTAAAAAAATCTTAAGTAAAACGCCAGAAAGAACCGTTATAGAGGGAGCAGGGGGGATTTGCGTTCCTATTCAAGAAAATTTTCAAATGCTAGATCTAGCCGCACTAAGTAATTCACATACTTTAGTCGTTGCTAAATCAGAGCTGGGGATGCTAAATCACTTGTTCATGACAATCGATGCATTGGCAAGAAGGAGCATCTCGATAATTGGAGTTGTTCTAATTGGAAATACAGAAAACTTTCTTATAAAGACTATAGAAAAATTCACTAAAGTTAGGGTATTACAAATTCTCCCAGTTGTAGAAAATGTTAAGAGGATGATAGATACAACCCCGCTTCCCAACGAAATATATAGGACATTTCAATGAAAATCTGGCACCCATTTACTCAAGAAAAAACCGCCTCTCTCCCGGTTAAAATTGTCAAAGGAAAAGGGGCATACTTGTTTGATTCCAATGAAAAAAAATATATAGATATGGTTTCTAGTTGGTGGGTCAATATACTCGGCCACTCCAATAAAGAAATAGCAGAGGCAATATATAAGCAAGCAAAAACGCTAGAGCATGTTATGTTCGCTGGTTTTTCCCATGAGCCTGGAGAAAGATTATGTCAGAAATTATATGAATATTTACCTTCATCGCTAGAATATTTTTTCTTTTCTGATGACGGCTCAACCGCTGTTGAAGTTGCGCTCAAGATGGCATATCAGTATTTTAAAAACTTAGGAAAAAACGATCGAAATATGTATATAAACTTAGAAGGAGGCTATCATGGAGACACTATGGGGGCAATGGGAGCCGCCGGAAACAATTCAAAATATCACTCAATTTTTGCTGAATTTTTTTTTAAGACATTTTCAATTGATTTTCCAAACTCCGAAAAAGATGAGATTGTCTCTTTGGAGAAATTAAAAAAATTTCTTAAAAATTTTGGAGAAAACGTTTGCGCAATAATCGTTGAACCTCTCGTTCAGGGAGCTGCTGGTATGAGAACATATCGCTCCGAGTTTCTTGATCTGATTACTAAAGAAGTTAGGAAATACGGAATTTTGGTCATATTTGATGAAGTCATGACGGGATTTTATAGAACTGGCTCGATGTTCGCTGTGGATAAATGCGTTGAAAAACCGGATATTATATGTTTATCAAAAGGAATAACTGGAGGGTTTTTGCCAATAGCGTTAACAATTACTACAGAAAAAATTTATGAATCTTTTCTTTCAAATAGTTGGGAAAAAAGCTTTAAACACGGGCATTCATATACGGCAAATCCTATAGGATGTGCAGCGGCATGTAAAGCTATTGAAATTTTAGAAAGACGCAAAACGCAACAAAATATAAAAGAGATTTGCGATAGTCATAACGAGTTTCTTAAAAGGTTGAGTAATGTCTCTAACAAAAGATCCTTGGGGACGATAGTGGCCTTCGATGTTGAAACTTCCCAGATTGCAGAAAAAATTAAAGTGAGTATGTTTAAAAAGGGGATTATTATTAGGCCAATTGGCGCAAGTGTTTATTTAATTCCACCATACTGTATATCCAAAACTGATTTGGAATACGTTTATCAAGAAATGGTTTTGCATTAAGATATTTACTACACATTCTTTGAGTTAAAAACTGAAAGACATGCGATTGCAGCAGTTTCAGATCTCAGAATGTTTCTACAAAGAGAAACAGGAGTTGTCTTTTTCATTAAAAAATTCTTCTCAAAATCCGAGAAACCTCCTTCAGGACCGATAATAAAGCCACTGTTTTTACAGTTAAGATCGACGCTCATCAATGATTTCATACCCTCCTGCCGCTCAATAGCTGAGATCCAATTAAATTCACAGGGTAGATTCATTATAAATGTTTCAAAATCAATTTCTTCATATATGCTTGGGATATCGATTCTTTCAGATTGCTCTGTTGCGAGTATTGCAATCGATTCTAATTTCTCAATAAGGATATGAAAATTGGTATACTGACTCGTTATAGGATAAAAATCGGTAACGCCTAACTCTGTTCCTTTTTCTATTATGAATTTCATGTTATTATGTTTTATCGGTGAAAACGCCAAGGCTAAACGAATCGTTTCAACATACCCCCTTCGAGATTCCAATTTTTTCGCTTTTACTTTGTTTTTTTTAATACTTTCTATCGAGCAAAGCCACTCTCCTTCATCTTTGTTGAAAGCAAGAAAATTATCTGACTCTTTTAATCGTAAAACCGAGATAAGGCGATATACTTGAGAAATTGGGATATCGAAAACAACGTTTCTAAAATTTGAGCAATAGACTCTCGGTATGTGTCTCATTCGAGGTTAACTCTCTTCTTTAGGCTTTACATCGCTAAGAAAAAAAGTCGCGATTACCGCAAGTAGCATCCCTATTCCAACGAATAAAAGCGCACTCCGATACATTGCTAAATTATAAACAGCCCCCCCATTAGCATCTACTAATTCATTTCTAAAAAAATCAAGTAGTTTTCCTAAAAGAGGCTGAAAAATAAGGCCGCTCGACATTATCAATGCATTCATAAACCCGCTTGAAGTGCCTCCAAATTCGCTTGGGGTTAAATGATAGACCATCGCAAACGCTAATGTATTCGCTCCAGCGCAAATCCCGCATATGAACAATATTCCCAATGATGTGTAAAAGTTGATAGAGTCACTGTATATAGCAAACAAAAATGATGCGAGAACTCCGAATGTAAACGAAATTATCGTCTTTTTATAACTGTTTATTTTTTCAGCAACCCACGCCGATATAATTCCTCCCAAGGCAAAACCGATGAATATTATAATTGAAGATATAGCAGCTGTTTCAGTTTGTATTTCATATCTTTGTTCCATAAATGGAATTATCCAAAGTTCTGCGAGTGCAGTAAGCGGCAAATATGTCATGGCTCCATAAAGTCCAAGAATCCAGATTTTTGGATTTTTGGAGATAATCTTTAAGCCAGAAAAAAGCTGGATTTTTACCTGAGAAGAAATCTTTTTTTTCTCCATGCAGACAACTGCCAATATTGCCAGCATTATCCCAACAAAAGATATGAAGTATGTCGTTACCCTCCATCCAAATTTTGAAACAAAATATGCGGTAGGAGCACTTCCCGCAATACCTCCTAAACACCCCATTCCCATCGCTACTCCCATGAGCATTGCGTATTTTTTTTTATCAAAAAAATCTGCCGCAACTTTTCCGCAACACAAAAAAGCGGGAGCTGATGATAAACCTATAAAAAACCTTCCAGCTTCTAGCTGAAAAAGTGATTCTGCTGATCCAAACATGAAGGTTCCAAGGGCGCAAATTATGGAACTAATGGCAATCATGGTCTTCGTTCCAATCTTATCTGTTATGATTCCGCAGGGAATTTGCATCATAACATACGGAAGATAGGACAAAGAAATGACGAAACCAAAAACGGAAGAAGTAAGATTGAACTCTTTGATTAACTGATTCGACAAAACACTTGGTTCGACTCGAGCTATATAACTATATAGATAAAACAGCCAACAAATCGCTACAGAACAAAAGGTAGCTTTTCTTTTTTCAAAAGTGGACATACCATCCATCTCAAATCGTAAAACCAAATCGTTTGGATTTTATCAATTTTTAATCCTTTTCTCAACAGCATACAAATTTGGGATTGCCCCCCCCTGATTCAGTGAGTCGCATCTCAATACTGAATTATAACTCTCAACCAAACATGTTTCTAATTCGTATTCGTATTAAACTTTTCAGGTGTGGTGCCGCAGGAGGGAATCGAACCCTCGATCTCTCCCTTACCAAGGGAGTGCTCTGCCTCTAAGCTACTGCGGCTCACGCACCGTTCGATAATAACCTATCACTCATGCTAATGTAAATTTATTTTACAAAAAACGTACGAGTTCACATGATTGGAGGCATTATCCCACGTGGAACATTAGATGCTCCACGTGAAAAATTGTTTTAAGGTTTTCTATTTTCTTTTAACTTTCTGCTGCTTGACCGGCGTCCGCGAAGCATTCTTAGGAGAAACGCCTCTC
>JAIRYO010000076.1 GCA_031267725.1 Holosporales bacterium
TAGAACCGTCAGATGTAAGAGAAAAGAGGTGAAGTTAGTTTTTCTTTATGAATAACTCCGCGCCTTTTGCCTCAAAGTATACGGATGTATACAATATACAAAGGATGTCCAAGTTCAAACATAGATGTATCATATGGAGTATCGCTTAAAGAGTCGAAGCTTTCTTACTATAACCAGATATACTCATTTTATAACTATTCTTTTTCATCAGAATTTTCCTACATCCTTATGTGAAACTTAGTATAATAAGTAATCTTCACCTCTTTCTAACCGCCTGCTTATCTACCGAAGTTTAACGTTTTCAAGATGGAAAATACATGGTTCTTTCTATAGCTTTTAGGTATATTTTTAAAAAATTATTTATATCATTATCTATTATTTCTCCAATTTTGATTTTACTAGTTTGGATTACGATGGCCATAAAATATGTTGATTTAATTGCTTCGAATACCATTTCTCTTCTCACATTCATTAAGTTAATTTTGTGTACACTACCGGAAATTTCTGGAATTATACTTCCCACTTGCTTTCTGTTTTCATCTATTATCGTTTTTCAAAAGATGCAAGCTGATAGGGAAGTTACTGTTTTTATAACCTCGGGAAAACATCCATTTTCGCTATTCTTACCACTTTTAACATTATCAATTTGTATTTCAGGAGTTATTTTATATTTGCAAACGACGGCCTCTCCTCGCTCATATGGAATCTTCAGAAGTTTTCAAGACGAGATAAAAAAAAATTTTTCCGCAACAATATTAAAGCCTAAAATATTTAACATTTTAGGAGATTCGATCATATATTTTAGAAAGAGAGTTGGAAGAGAACTTAAGGACGTTTTTATATCATATGCGCCCAATAAAGGAATATCCAATACAAATATTATTACGGCGCAAAGTGGAAGTTATATTTCTGAAGGCGAAAAAATTTTTGTATTATTGAATAATGGTTATAGGCAAGAAATTGATAAATCAAACATGATAGTATCTACGTTGAGATTTGAAAATTTTTCATACGACGTAACACCTTTTTTGAGGCGCGTTTATGCTAAAGTAAGAAAAACAAGCGAGAAGACTCAATCTGAATTGCTAAGAGATGCCATCCAAACGACCAATCTAGAAGAAAGGCAAAACTATATTACAGAGTATCATTCAAGGTTAACTGCTACATTTGTTCCAATTTTAAATGCGCTAGTCATAGCAATATTTATGATAGTAGCTCAAGACAGGAGAAGAGCAAAAATCAGGCTGTTAATAAGCGCTTTCGGAGGAATTTTTTGCCAAATCTTAGTTGTAACGCTAACGAATATTTTAACAAAAAACGAATATATGATAATTTTTAATTATATTATCATAGCCTTTTTCATGTTCTTTTTATTTGTAACTTTTATGCGAAAGAGAAACTAGGTACGTGAGGAGCATACTATCGAAATATATCATTAAAAGCTATTTGAAAAATTTTTCGATTGTTTTTTCATGCTTTTTTACCGTAATTTCAGTTCTTGAGCTGATGGAAGTAGTTCGTAGATACTTCTCAAATGCTATTAATATTTCACTCAAAAGTGTCATAAAATTGACAATTTATCATTCACTAGTGCACACTTTTTCATTTTTCGCATTCATTGTTTTTTTTGCGGCGATCTCGTTTTTTACTACTATGCACAACAAACTTGAATTGACCGCAATAAAAACGATAGGCGTTTCGACGCGAGGACTTTTGCGGCCGCTGTTTCTCGCAACTGCGATTCTTGGGATTTTCTATATAACTGTCTTCGATGGCATTTCCGCGTTTTCATTTGATAGAATAAAGGCAATAGACACAAAACTAAAACAGGAAACACGAGGCCTAGAAAAAAGCTTAGCCATAACAAATTCTGGAGTTTGGTTTAGAGACGTTTTTGATTCTTCAGTTTATATAATATCCGCAAAATCGTTTGATCGTGAGCACTCATCTTTGTTTAATGTTAGGTTTTTTGAATTTGACGAGAGCAGGGGATTGAAACGCTCAATAATCTCTCCAAATGCCGTAATTTCAAAAGATTTCTGGAATCTTAACAATTGCATAATTGCAACAAGTGATGGAACCGAAACGATGGAAAAAATTTTAACATTACCAACAAAACTGTCATTTTCTAATATAAATAAAATGGTTAAAAATCCGAATGGTATATCTTTTTGGAACATCAGAAAATATATAAATATGCTAAAGAAGGTCGGATTGTCCGAAATTAAACATAAGTCCAATTTTCTTTCGAGGATCTCTTCTATTTTGCAAATGTTTTCTTTTGTCATGTTGGTAACTATTTTTTGCATAAACTATAATTCAAGGAACACGCGCATGTATGCGATAAAAGTGGCGATTCTATTATCACTTGCGTTTCCAATTTATTTTTTTAACAATGTTTTGATCGCTGTTGGAGAAAGCGGAAACTTTCCTCTTGCCTTTTCCATATTTGCTACACCGATATTTATGTTGGGGATTGAAATTTTCTTTGTTGAAAGAAGATAAAATTAAGAGTTGAATAAACTAAGCTGAAATAGGGGGGGGACTAAATCAAGGGAGGAGATGGTATTCAAGTTTAATGTGAATGTCTCGTATAGAGCAATTGCTTTACCTAAAGTACTCTGGGAGAGGAGCTTTTTTTATCAATAGCTTTCCGTACCTCGTCATAAATGATACTTCGTGGGAGTGAAGATGTAGATATTTGTTAATTTTTCCGTCATACTTCTTGTCTCCCAGGATAGGGTAATCGATCGAGGCCATGTGAACTCTTATCTGATGAGTTCTTCCCGTTAAAGGTTTTGCTTCTATCAAAGTTCTATTTGAGGTAAGGTTTTTTATTATTTTAAATTCTGTAATTGCCTCTTTTCCGTTTACAAGATCAACGACTACAGATTCATTTATTTTTGAAAGTGGTTTATTTATTATTCCTTTTACCATCGGTAATTTTCCAGAAACCACAAGGTAATACTTTTTGTGAATTTGTTTGTTTTGAAAAAGATGAAGCATATATCTGGAGGTTTCTAAATTTTTTGAAAGCATAGTTATTCCACTTGTTTCTTTATCTATTCTATGCACTAATCTTGCTTCTGGATTGTATGCTTTCGCCATAACATCAACTGATATTTTTGTTTTAGATCCGAGTTGAACAGCGAGTCCAGATGGCTTATTTATAATGATTAAATCCGAATCTTCATAAATCACCATATCCTTAAATTGACCTAAATACTTTGAATAATCCAAATTGGATTCCGTTTTTTCTTTACAGTAAGCATTTGCGAAAATTCGAGTGGCAAAAGAGCTTACAAATACATCATCTTCGTTTACGATCTTGTCTGAAGATTTTGCTTTTTTACCATTAACGAGAATGTCTTTATTTCGAAGAGATTTCTCTATCATAGCTTGAGGAATTAACTTTCCATAAACCCTTTTTATATACCTATCCAATCTCGATTTCTCAAAGTCCATTGTGTTTTTTGAAAAAAAAACAACTTCGACGTATTCTACCACAAAACCAAAACTTGTTAAAATTCTCTTTGTAAAGGCGTATACGTTAAAAGGTATGAGAGACAGAAGGGCCTCTTGAACTTTACTACTTCATAGGAGTAGCTCATTGACTTAGTTACAGCCTCAGAGTTAGTTATTTCTAATAGCTAGGATTTCAGTTGGGATATCTTTTGTTCCGGATAAATCGCTCGACCACCATCAAACATAAAGGTTTTACGTGAAACGATTGTTTAAAAGCTTAAACCATCCGATCCGCCTCAAACATAACATGACTCCTGCATGGCCAAGTCTGAATAGACCGTAAACCATGCTTAAATGATTTGTGTATTTTTTTTATAACGATTTAAACAAGATATATATAAGCACTCTCTTAAGCAGTATTCAAAGATTGCTATATATCATGCTTAAAGTATTGTAGAAAGAAATACAAAAATCATTGGGGCATGGTTTACGGCCTATTCAGACTGAGCCGTCGGATTCATGGTTATTCATAAAACATAGATGTTCCACGTGAAACAATTGTTTAAAAGCTTAAATCATCTGGCCCGCCGTAAACATAAATGTTTCACGTGGAACATTTTATGTTTTTGGAACGAACTTTACCTCTTTTGTCTCACACCTGTTTGAACTTATCCAAAAGTTAATAAGCGAAAATTTTGATACCACTGTATGGAGAGACGGTGATGATTATAGAATGGGCGCAGAAGAGAAAGTTAAGTTTTAACAAAATGTAGTTTTTAGTTTTCTTTCGAAAATAAAGAAATCAATCCAGAAATGATGAATATAAAAATAAGGGAAATTACTAGCGTAATGCCAAAGAGTTCTCTGTAATTTAAACCTTCCGCCTTGCCGATAAGAACGATGGAAGTTTTTTTATATAGTAGAAGCATAACCAGTGGAATTGGTATTACAACAGATAGGTAAGCCTTTTTATTTACCCTTTGTTGGTGATTGTAATCATTGCTTGCTGTTATCAAAAGCAATCCACTAACAGATATATATACTATAGCGATTGTAGAAGCGACAATGGTATTGCTTATCGCCACGATAAAACAGGATAGGAAAAAACTAGCTAGAAAAAAATTGATGATTGAAAGTCTGGTATCTTTCGATAATGTTGCAAGAAGTGAAAAAATAAGAACGCCTACGCTGAATATCGAAAATATGATTTCGTTGGTTGCGAGGCTAATTGAGAATTCCCGCACTTTTCAAATGCTCCGTTTTCTCTGTCCACTTTTCCCTAACTTTAACGAATAGTTTCAACTCTATCTTCTTACCTAACAAAGACTGCATATCTGTAATAGCTTTATCTTTTATGTCTTTTATCATATTTCCGTTTTTTCCGAGAATTATTCCTTTTTGCGAGGCTTTTATAACGACTATTGACTGATATATCCTTGCTTTTTTCTCGGATTCATGAAAAAGTTCTGTCTCAACATATATGCTATAAGGAAGATCTTTTTCAAGTTTATTAAATAGCTTTTCACGAGTTATTTCAGACAGTCGAAATTTCAAAGGCATATCCGTAGCGCACCCTTTTTCGAATAGCCACTTTCCTGTCGGGGCATAATCTATTAGAAAAGATCTAAGATCATCTAAGCCATCATCAGTCAAAGCCGATATCATGAAAACCTTTTTTATGAAGTTGAATTCAGATACCATTGCGGCCAGTTTTAATATGTTTTCTTTTTTCGCAACATCAACCTTATTTATTGCAATCACTAATGGAAATTTTGCTAACTCCACTTTTTTTATAAATTTCAAGCTACGGCTCAGGTTTTTTGAAAGGGCATCGATGATGAGTATGAGTAAATCCGAATGTTTATAGGAATTCTTGAAATTAGAAAGAATGACTTTTTCAAGAGGAGACTTATCTTGGCAAAATCCCGGAGTATCAACAAAAACAATTTGGGAATTTTCAAAGTTAGCTATTCCGTATATCTGCCTTCGTGTAGTTTGTATTTTATGCGATATAATAGATATCTTCTCTCCAACCATCGAGTTAACGAGGGTTGATTTTCCGGCATTGGGCTCACCAACAACCGCTGCGAACAAACATCTATTTTCCTTCACCTAACGCATCTTCTCTATAGTTTTTTTCCATTTTCTCGTGCTTTTCCTGAGCGGCAATGCAAAACGTGGCGGTTGGCCGTGCTTCAAGCCTTTTAGCACCGATAGGTTCTCCAGTCTCTTCGCAATATCCGTATGTTCCATCATTAATTCTTGCAATCGCGTCATCTATTTTATGAATAAGCTTTCTGATTCTATCTTTTGTCCTCAATTGCAGGGCCTGACTTGCGATATTACACGCCGAATCAATCGGATCGGGTTCCATATGCTTTTCTTCAAGCATAACTTTGGCCTCTTCGCTTTCTTTCAATAATTCAGACTTCCAATTCAAAAGCCTACCTTTGAAATACTCTAACTGCTCTTCAGTCAGATAGTGCTTAAACTTGTCAATTTTAGTTCTTTTTACCATTCAATTTTTAAGATAAACAATTGCAGCCCCGTGTTCATTGTATAGAAAAATTTTCAATCGGAAAAGGAAATAAATTTTTGTGTATACCTTCACATAGTTTGAGACAAAAGAGGCAACATATTCCATTCAAAGAAAAAGGTCTCTATAATGAGTACTTATTATAAACATCATTCTAAGGAGGCCTTTTATGCAGATTGGTTATCTACTAAGAAATGAGAGAAGCTCTATGATAGTAGCACTATAACAGGAGTATATTACAAAAGTTCAAGAGGCCCCTCCCCTTTTATCTCAAAGTATATGAACGTATACAAGGAATTTAAAATTTTTGCTTTATCGAGGTAATTGTTGTAGAATTATCCGGAATTTTTTTTAACATGAGGTTGTTCTAAAATGAGTTTTAGTTGTTTTATCACCTTTGTAGTGATAGCGTTACTGTCTGTTCTGATTGGAAAAAGTTTCAGAAAGCAGTGAGTGGTTGGATTGAGAGAACGTTTCTCTCAGAATTGAATGGACATGGAAGGTATAGATTATGAACAGTGAATTCGACGGAGTAACGGTAGCAGCGGGCTTGATTAAGCAAGTCGTTTCTCAAATAGAGGCTCTTGAAGAGAAAAAGAGCGAAGTACTAGCGGATATAAAAGAAACTTTTGCAGAGGCAAAGGCGCAGGGGCTGGATATCACAACGTTAAAACAGTTAATAAGGCTTCGTAAAAAAAAGAAAGAAGATATCGAAGAGCAGGAAGAATTACTTGAAATATATAGGAGAGCTCTGGAACAACAATAGATATGATAGGCGGGCTTTCTATATTAAACTATATCCTATATACCTTTAAAAAAACTCCTTTGAATTAACGTTTTATTAAGCTTTTTGTGATACTCTATATATTCCATTCCTAGCCCCCACCCACCACTGGGGGACCTCCGGTCGAGTCCGGTCGCAACACCTGAGTTGTTCTCTCGTTTTGCAAGCACAAGCTTAGCATATCACAAAAAGTTTAACATTCCGTTAAT
>JAIRYO010000072.1 GCA_031267725.1 Holosporales bacterium
CAGATGAATGTTTATGATTCCCGAAAGATCGTTGATCTTCTGGTTGATAAGGATTTTGAGAGAACGTTTGATTCCCATGATGCCGATATTTTGATTTTTTACACTTGCAATATTCGCGAGAAATCTGCCCAAAAATTACTTTCCAATATCGGATTTTTAAAAACTACAAAAACCAAAGTCATAGCAGTTGGTGGATGCGTTGCACAGGCTGAAAAAGATGGTCTTTTCAAAATTAAACACATAAACATAGTTTTTGGCCCTCAAACATATCACAGATTGCCTGAGCATATTGAAGAAATACTAAACGGCCAAAAAGCTAGGATTTTAGATATTGGCTTTGATCAAAAAGAAAAGTTTAATTGCTTCCCCTCAAAAAAAGAAGTTAACTACAGTGAGTTCGTGACAATTCAAGAAGGATGTGATAATTTTTGCGCCTATTGCGTTGTTCCATACACAAGGGGGCGCGAATATTCTCGCCCGGTGAAAGACGTCATAAGTGAAGTGAAAGAACTTCTTTTAAATGGTGCAAAAGAAATAATTCTGATAGGGCAAAACGTTAATTCATATCTTGGAGAAGCACCATATATAAATATTGGAAAACCGAAAGGGGTTTGGAAATTGGAGAGGTTAATTCAAGAACTTGCCGACCTTGAAGGGCTTAAACGGCTACGTTATACAACATCACATCCAAAGGATTTCACAGATGAACTTATGGAAGTTCACGCTAAAACTCCCGTTCTCGTCCCGTTTACGCATATTCCGATTCAGTCCGGAAACGATAGGATTCTTAAGATCATGAATAGAGGGCACACCAGAAATGAATATCTTAACAAATTGGAAAAATTCAAAAATATTTGCCCAGACATTAAATTCTCATCTGATTTTATCGTTGGCTTTCCAACAGAAACGGATGAAGAATTTGAAGATACCGTTAGATTGGCAAAAATCGTGAAATACGTTGTTTCATATTCTTTTAAATATAGTCGTAGAAAAAATACACCAGCAGATAAGATGGATGGACAAATTGGCGAAGAAGTTAAGAAAAAACGACTTGCGCTTCTTCAAGATGCTATCTTAGAAAATCAAGTCTATCAGAACAATAATCTTGTTGGAAAAAGACAAGAGGTATTATTTGAAAAAAAGGGAAAAAAAAGCAATCAATACATAGGGAAAAACGTCTATTCCCAATCTGTAGTTGCGGAAAGCGAAGAGAGCCTTATTGGAGAATTTAGATCCGTCTTAATAAATTCCGCTGGAATTAACTCTGTTGCTGGAACACTATCATGAATTTCATGAATATAAATATAGCTCACTATGTCTGGCAAAACACTGATGGATTCGCTCACTGGCAAAACTCCTTATTCGATATTTTTTCGAAAACTGTAGAGAAAGTATACGATGGAAAAAGAAAGTTTTTGATTGACATTCTATTAACAGATGACAAGAATATCCAGGAATTAAACAAAACTTTTAGAAGTAAAAACACTTCAACGAATGTCATGTCTTTTCCTCAATATGAAAGCGAAGATATCCGTTTGATAGACGAAATTCATAAAGGTAGAAACGTAATGCTGGGAGATATTGCTATGTCATACGAAAATATCATGCGAGAATCTAAAAAGTTTAATTTTAACTTTTTTGACAGGTGTTCACACCTTTTTGTCCACGGAGTTCTACATCTTTTTGGGATGGATCATATAAATTTAGAAAGTGAATCTAAAATGGAAAGATTAGAGATCGAAATCCTGGAAGGATTTGGAATGAGAAATCCGTATATTTTAAATGGAGAATAATAGAATTTATGCATCCTGATGAATCGAATAATAGCTTTTTTAAAAAATTTTCATTTAAGACCTTGTTTAAAAAATCCTCAAAAGAATCATCTCTTAGGGACACTATAGAGGAATTAATAGAAGAGGACGAACATTCGAAAACTCAATCTATTGAAAAGAATGAGCGCGAAATTCTTGGAAACGTCCTGAATCTTCGTGATATAAACGTTGAAGACATCATGATCCCTCGCATCGAAATTGAAGCCATTCCGGTAAATACGAGAATAGAGGAGTTGATGTCTAAATTTGTTGAAACGCAAAAATCCTCGATAATTGTATACAAGGAATCAATGGATAGTGTCATTGGCGTAGTTTATTTAAAAGACGTTGCTAATTGGTTTCACATGAATAAACCCTTTAATGTAAGCGTGTTTGTTAAAGATGTTTTGTTTGTTCCTCCCTCTATGAAAAGTCTGGATTTGCTTTTTAAAATGAGGGAGACGGGAATAAAATTGGCGATAGTTGTTGACGAGTATGGAGGAATCGACGGTCTTCTTTCATTCAGAGATGTAATAGAGGAAGTTATCGGAGACATTCAAGAAATTTCGGAAATAAAAGAGCAAAAAAAGAAAGTTTTAAAAAAGTCTGATGGAGCAGTTATTGCAGATGCCAAATCAACATTTAGTGAAATACAAAAATATGGAGGAATCAAAATTATTCCGAAAGACAAGTCAGTAGATACGATAGGTGGAATGATTTCTTCGATAGCTGGAAAGGTTCCTGTTCGTGGCGAATTGATTATTTGGCCAAAGCAGGATCTAGAGTTTGAAATACTAGATGCAGATCCGAGAAAAGTCAAAAGCGTTAAGATTAGAAAGACTAGATGATAAACTTAATTGATGTTTCTGGTTTCATATATCGCGCATTTTATGCTTTACCGAGCTTAACGCATAATAGGATGGAAGTCGGCGCATTGTATGGGTTTTGCTCTGCCATGACTAAGATAATTTCCGAGTTTCCCAAATCTATGTTTATCGCTGCGTTGGACTGCGGGAAAAAAACTTTTCGAAACGATATTTATAAAGAATATAAAGCAAACAGGAAAGCGATGCCAACTCAACTGCTGGATCAAATCCCTTTCATAAAAGAAGCCTGTAAACGATTTGGATTTTTTATTGCTGAAAAGAGTGGATTTGAAGCGGATGATGTAATTGCGACCTATGTAAAAAAAGGTAGAGAGCATAAAATAAATATCATCTCAGCAGACAAAGATCTAGTGCAGCTATTGGGTAAAAACGTTACAATTTATAATCCCGTAAAACAAGAATACGTAACGGAAGATGATGTCTTAAAAAAATTTGGTGTTACATCGGATAAGGTGCTAGATGTTTTATCCCTTACAGGTGATACCTCGGATAATATACCTGGAGTTCCAGGGATAGGAGCAAAAACTGCTGCAGCTTTGATAAATGAGTTTGGATCTCTCGATAATTTAATTTCAAATCTCAACCACCTTCCAAATAATAAAAAAAATGAAATCCTAAAAAATGAAATAGATAAGGCCATACTTGCCAAAAAATTAATATCATTGAAAGATGATTTGGAGATGAGTTTCGAATATGAGGTTTCAGTTCCGAATGGAATTTCCGACTTTTTAACTGATTTTGGATTTACAAGCTTGGTAAAACCGAAACAAAAACAGTTTTTTTAACTTTCACTAATTTTATACATTACAGATTTGTTTGATGCCAGCTTGGCCGAAAAAAATTTAATACGTATTTTAAAAAAATTTGCTTTGCTTTAACCAAGATTTAACTTTTTTTTACTAAAATTAAAAAACACGGATGGCAATTGGTTCTATATGTAGAACTTTATTTTAGAGGAAAAATTATGAATAAACTACTTAAACTAACACTAATTACGCTACTCTCAACAATAAAAATTGGAGCTATAGAATACGCAGAAACAGATATATTTGGCACATTAAACTTGGAATCTGGCTGGACCATAAAAGGCTTTTCTAAAGTACGTCTGTATGAGAATGCTAAGGTTACGATCGGAACTAAAGAAGGAAGCGAATCTTTCCTTACCATCCAAAGCCCAGCGATTCTAGAACTAATTGAGAATTCAACGATAAAAATGCTTGGGAATTCCTCAATTAAAGTACTTTCTGAAGAGGAAGATGCATTTCTTTGCAAACCCGCTGCATTGTTAGGAAGCATTGACCTTAGTGAAGTTACAGATTTCAGTGAATATGAAGGGATTGTGCATACAATGTCGGTACCTATCGTGAGAATACCTCCCCCAAATTTTTCTGGAGTTCCGCTATCTGTAACTACTCCTCCTAAATTTTGCTTTCATAGTGATTCTGCTAAGTTATTTATAAGCTATAAAGGTAGTGGCGAAGCAGAAATTGGATTAGATAATAATGATCCTAGTAAAATCGTTATAAAGGTAGGATCCATCCAAGAGTATACAGATATAGCGCATGTAACAAGTGTTACGGGGTTAGAATTTGAAGGAGATCCTGAGAAGATAATTTTACAACGAGATGGAACTGAAGGGGATTCTGCAATATCATTAGAAAAAATTGCTGCATCTCTACTGAATGTGCAAGATAGCGTGGACAAAACTTTTAACCTTGATCAAGATGGCATATTAAAGGATCCAGAAACCGACAGCATATACGCTTCCCCTCAAGAGGATATGATTATCCATTTTGGTCTTGAAGGCTCTAACAACGAACTGACTATATCTCCGGAAAGTTCAATGTTTAATTTGTCTCTAGATGGCGCCGATAATTCGGGATTAACGTCTGATATCTTTTTGAGAAAAGGTGATTTAAAAATTCGTAATAGTGCCCCAAACGGAAACATAATGGTACAAGATGGAGCATTGGTTATGGGATATGACGCCAGTACTTCTCCAAATGCGGCTGTCATGGAATTTAACGGAGAAATAGAGGCTAAAAAAATGGAAATTCCTCGATATTCCACAGTTGTCATTAAAGGGAAATTAGTTATAGGATCAGAGATTGCATTTTAATGATTAACTAGTCTTCCTTCTAAAGGTCAATATATCCTCTTCATAAATCTTCAAATACGATTTTTAAAGGGGGACTAGCCGCCAAGTTTTATTGTTGAATCCTAAAGCTTTAGAAATGAAGTGTTCAAATCATTTAAGCATGGTTTATGGCCTATTCAGGTTGGGCCGCCGGAGTTATGTTATGTTTGATGCCGACCGAGTGGTTCTCAAGCTTTCAAGTATTCGTTGAACACCTACGTTTGCGGCGGTCCACCTTGTTCAATCTTTTAAACAATTGTTCCACGTGGAACAATCGCTGTGAATTAAGAAAATTAAGGAGTTTATCCGTTTTCCGCTTCTTCCAAATTTTTATATAACTCACCAGATTTAATTATCAGTGGCAAGTCTAATTCATTTGCTTTCAGAATTTTGGAAATTGATTTAGCTTCGCTGGTATAATACTCAACAAGCCGCTTTTCAAATGGAGCGCTCATGTTTGGAGTGGAGTTAACAATTTTCGCATTAGAAAACCCGAAATCAGAAGCTATTACTTGAAACTTAATCATTTCACTATCTATTTTAGAGCCTTTAAAAAGTTTAATTTGTTCTTGAGTGGGGTTCGAATAGTTTATGGTTGCCAAGACCCTTTTCATATAATTTGTGAAAATAAGAAGATATTCATTTTCGCTTTTCGCTTCACTTTGAATTAGCTTCATTACGAAGATATCTTTTGCAGATATTGGTAGAAACTTTATAATGATATCGGCATCGTTTTTATCCCTTTTCATAAATTCATCTATATCTTCAATCAGAAATTTGCCACAATGCAAGCAAGTGGGAGAGATGTAAACAAGGATTACTTTCTTAGATTTTTTGTTTCCTAAATGAAGCTGAGTTATCGGATGAGAAAAATCATCACCGACTACTGAGTTAGCGCCTAACTTTACGCTTTCGGCAAAAAAGCACATATGAAACATGAATATGGTAAAAAGGAATCGACAAAAATTCATTGGATCATATCAAACTGCCGATCATACTTCTACGTGATACTACAATGTAAGCCGGTTAATTTCTAGTAAAAAACACCTTGAGCTTACCTCAAATCTAGATACTTTTGGAAATTTTTTAAAACTTCCGAATATAGATTGCGCTTGAAATGAACGGATAACCTTAAAATATTAGCGGCACTCATCCACCTCCAAACATCAAATTCGCTGTGATTGGTCGTGTTTAGGTTTATATCGCTATCCTTTCCCAGAAATTTAAAAAGAAACCACTTTTGCCTTTGGCCAATAACTTTGTAACCTTTTCTTCTCAAACTATGGGGTATAACATATTCTAACCAATTCTCCGTTTCGGATACCACTTCAACTTTATCAACTCCAGTTTCCTCTTTAAGTTCTCTTAGCGCCGCATCGATTGGGGTTTCGTCTTTTTCTATCCCTCCTTGCGGCATCTGCCAAGGTTTATTCAAGAACCAGGATATCATTTTTGCATTTACCGCGCTCTTCTTTCCGGCAAAAATTTTTTTATCATTATTCATTAAAACCATTCCAACCCCTGACCTAAAACGGTTTTTATCTATTTCACTCATGTGAAAAACACCTAATTACAACACTCTACCAGTCTAACACGTATCTAACCAAAATCGCAATTGTTGTATACCTTCACACAGAGAAAGAAGATGGGGAGGGGTAAATGCCTCCCTTAGAATACTTTTTTGACACCTATGTGTCCCTTTTGATTTGCGTCTCTGTAAACGTGGAGAGGTTGAAACCCCAACTTCTTCGCCCTCTCCTCGAGCTTCGAATTACGATGTACCTGCAAGTTTTGCTTGATCGGCGCTTGATTCGAGTAGAACGAATTCGATTGCTGCTGGTTAACCCCCTTCAGCTGCGGATTTTGATTGCCCTGCTGCCGCTGCGGCAAGTAGAACGAATTCGATTGCTGCTGGTTGAACCTCTGCTGCTGCCTGACCGGCTGCTGCGGCTTGACCGGGGTCGAGAACGACTTGAATCCCACATTCGACGGCTGCTGGTTGAACCCCTGCTGCCGCCGATTGACCGGCTTCGAGTAGAATGTTTTCGACCGCCGCTGGTTAAAACCCTGCTGCTGGTTGTCCCTCTGCCGCTGCTGTGTGAACACCTCGCTGTTTCTGATTTGATCGCTTATAGATCCCCCATTCGCCCGCAGCTTACCCAACTGCAGAGATCTATACAGATTCCCCTCCTTCAGCTCCTTTTTATTCTCATCCACAAATAGTCTAAATTTATTCATAATTCTATCTACATTACGCTCCTCCCTTTTCTTCGCTTGCTTTACCTTTTCAAGTGTACTATCAATCTCCCATTGAACCATCTTATGTAAACTATGCAACTCCTGCCTCTTATCCTTTATAGCATAATTATTAAGAACCATTTCTGCTCCTAATATAAATTTTTCTACTTCAACAAAGATATTAGACTTCCCCCATACATAGAAAGTATGAAAACAGCAATACTCATACACTTTATTAACCCCATATTCTAGCTTTTCTCTTCTATTCTGAGCACCTCTCTGTTTAACATCCTCCAGTATACTCAATATTGAATCTCTAGTACTTTCAATGGCTTTAATTCTTTCTCCAAAAATCTTATTAACAGAATCTTCCGTTTTTTTCAAACTTTTCAAGGATTTAATATCCGAGTCACAGTATGAATCCCACTTTTCATCCACCTTCTCCTTAAACCTCTTAAGATCGTTTAAAAAGATACTATCAACCTTAATATGCCACTTCTTCTTTAAATCACCCCTAGGATTAGCTAAATACTCTTTAGCTATCAGCTCTATATTGGTTAAATCCAAGCTCGACAGGAAGTGATTCTGGCCCGTAAAGTGCGACTGATTCTGCGCGGCCGAGTGTGGCGGCCTCATCATAAACGGCATCGACGGCGGATTTCCCTGAAAGGGCTGATACTGATGTGGCTGCATCCCTCCTACTTCTTTTATCATTAAGGCACAGGCTAACACACACCCTATGCTCAAATACTTTCTATTCTTCATATATCGCCATTGTTAAATACACTCCAACTGTAGTAATAATACATTAAGTTAATATAAAAGTAAATGTAGATGTATACTTTTAGTTTGAGATAAAAGAGAGGCCTACATCTCAAACAACTATTCTAAAGGGGCATCTATGCCCTCATCTTCTTGACCGGCGACGTGATCGACTTCGACAACCGATTCGACTTCAACAACTGATTCGAGTTCGACCGCTTGTCCGACTGCTTAACCGGCAGCTTCTTGACCGGCAGCTGCTTCCGATTCGACTTCGACAACAGCTGATTCGACTGCTTGACCAGGGGCTGCCTGACCGGCAGCGTGATCAGCTTCGACAGCTGATTCGAGTTCGACCGCTTGACCGGCTGCTTCGGTTTTACCGGCTGCTTCTTGACCGGCAGCGTGATCGGCTTCGACAACCGATTCGACTTCGACAACTGATTCGACTTCTGACTCGAGGACGACGTGATCGACTTCGACTTCCGATTCGACGGTTGCAGCCTGATCGGCCG
>JAIRYO010000009.1 GCA_031267725.1 Holosporales bacterium
AGTTTTATTCCTTCCAGCATATTCCCCAGATCTCAATCCGATTGAACAATTCTGGAGTTGGCTTAAGAGAAAAGTGAGAGAGGTTTTGCACAATTATGCTTCTTTAGACGAAGCCATCCCAACCTCCTTTCAACTAATTTGAGTATAAAGCACTCAGCATAAGTCGGTCTATTCAGGTTGAGCCAGGCAGTAGTCATGGTTATTCATAGGCGAAAACTGGCTCCGCTTCTTTTCTCTCACATCTCTTTGAACTTGGACAGTCTTTAAAAATTTAAAATTTATTTAATAAAATTATAATTAAATTATAATAAACAAAATAATATACTAAAAAAATACTTTATTTTTCAAATAAAAAGTAATATTATGCTGTAATGTTTAATTTTTACTTTGCTTTAGGAGGTCTTGGTTTTATGAAAATAATTAATTTATTACTGTCGATGACAACGGTATTTGTCGCAAATATGGATGTAAGTGCATCAATCGATATCCCCTTTCTGGATTTTAGTAGATTAGAAGAGCGAGGCATGAATGAAGGTTTTCCTTCAGTAGGTGTGAGAGCTCTAGAACCGGATAACGCTTTTGGTTCTGTAAGAGCTACTAGTGATTTTCAAGACGGAAATGTTTGTGGCGGTTTTCCTTCAGTAGGTGTGAGAGCTCTAGAACCGGATAACGCTTTTGGTTCTGTAAGAGCTACTAGTGATTTTCAAGAGGGAAATGCTTCAGGGAATTATCACAGTGGACTGGAAAGTGATAATCAGTCAAACGTGGTAAGAAGTCCTATTCAGCAGAGCACTCAGTCAAACGTGGTAGGAAATCGTATTCGGCGGAAGACTGTGAAAGGTGGCGTTCACCTGACCGGAATGAACGATCAGAACCAATCAAACGTAGTAGGAAATCGTACTCGGCGGAAGACTGTGAAAGGTAGCGTTCACCTGACCGGAATGAACGATCGTAGTCAGTTGAAAACATTCTTCTTGAAGTTGCTTACGAAAAACAACTCCCTGTAACAATTGTTGAAAATTTAAGTTCCATTCAAAGGACAACTTCTTATGATTGTCAAATTTAAGCTTATAAAGAGGCCACTATATGTGGCCTCATTCCTTAACTACAATCAAACGTTCTCTCCTTTTACTCAGCCACAACAAAAAGCATAGAGTTAGTTTTCTTCTTTCCTAGTTTAGCCATTTCTTTGATGTTCCACGTGGAACATTTCTTAAAAGCTTGAATCACTCGGCCGGCCTCAGGCATAAAATGAATCCTGCATGCCCCCTTCTGGATAGACAGTAAACCATGCTTCAATGATTCGTGTATTTCTTTCTCTTCATCCTTTCCTATTAAAGCTTGAACCACTCAGCCACCCTCAAACATAACATGACTCAGGCGGCCCAGTCTTAATAGACCGTAAACCATGCCCCAATGATTTTTGTATTTCTTTTTATAATGCTTTAAGCATGATATATAGCAATCTCTGAATATTGCTTAGAGGGGGCTATGTATATAAAGGTGAAGAGATTGCTTATATATATCTTGTCTAAAGCATTATAAAAAAAATACAAAAATCATTTAAGCATGGTTTACGGTCTATTTAGACTGGGCCGCCTGAGTCATGTTATGTTTGAGCCCGGCCGCCTTGTTCAAGCTTTAATAGGAAAGGGTGAAGAAATTGCTTATATATATCCCGTTTAAAGCATTATAAAAAGAAATACTCAAATCATTGGAGCATTGGTTACTCTCTATTTGGCTTGTCAGTTTTTGAATTTCTAATCTTGCTTTATTTTTCAATTTTGGCAACCAGTTGTCGTCGCAGCAATTCTATTTCTTGCCTCAGCTCAAATACCAAATTACTTACCCGAATCGAGTCTTCTCGGTATTTTCCTAATTCTCTTATTGTGCATCTATGTTTCAATATTTTTTCTCTATACATCTCATTTCGTTCATTAAAAATTTCTAGTACAGTAAGCAAAGGAACTTTTTCATTTTTTAAGCTTTTTACTTTGGTGTACATTCCTTTTCCGCTTTCATCAAAAATTTTCTGAACAGCAGCCTTTGCGCCTCTGTTATCGGGAAGTTTAAGTGACTCTCTCAAATCGTCTATTTCTTTCTGTTTTATCTGAATTTCATGATTTTTGTTTTTTACTTCTTTGCCCAATCTTTTATTATCTAGCTCTAAGCTTTTCATTCTACGGTTCTGTATCCGTACTTGCTCATTAAGAATCCGCACCTGCTCATTAAGAGTCTGAATAGCTATTTTTTCCTCTTCATCGCTAGGAGTAGTCGGAAAGAATGAACTTTTCCCCCACTGTTTATTCCCAAAATTCTGCTTATAAAATTGAAGCAAATGGAACTCTTCTCCTTTTTGCTGTTTATTGACTTCAGTTAAAAAAGATACCGCCTTTCTTAAATCTTCTATTTCCTCCTGTTGCGTCAAAATTTGAACAATTTGGACATCTATCCTTTCATTCAGCTTTTCCCTCTCTTTCTCTAATTTTTCCATTTTATATTTCTCGTTAAGGGAGGATGGAAAAAGGGATAAACTTTCAAATCTCTTTTCGAATTCTGCCTCACTTCCGCCAAGCTGAGAAGAGCTAGATTCTGCGGAGGCCAGTATCGCAGGTAACAGTAAGAATCTACCAAACTTCATATCCAATTTTTCCAAAATCAAGCCTTAAATCGTGAATGGAAATATATCTAAACCCGGTCAGAGAAGCAAGGAGTTTATTTAAAATTATTAAAAGATACATTACTTTTCTGATTTGAAAGTAGCTAAAACATGTCAAATTTGATTATTATTTTTTCTTTTTATCCTAAGCTCGTTAATTATAACATCGCCAGAAATTCTGAGATCTATGCTTTTAGCTGTGTTCTTATTTATTTTTCCTGATTTTAATATAGTGGAAAAGGTTTTAAGCGCTTTTTCCACATTTTTTTCCGGAAGCTTGATTTTTATCCCGGAGACGATAATGTCCCAGCGTCTTTCTCTAATAAACTTGAGTAAATCAATGTTTTCTCTTATAATCTCAAATTTTGCAATGAGCCCTAATATATCTTTCGCATTTTTATTGGCATTTTCCCCGATGATAATTGGCAAATTATCAATTTTTTCAACGACGTTTTCAATGAATACCCCATCTTGATCTATTAAAGTGGAAATCGAATCATGTTGAAAAATTCCAATTGGAGTCGCTTCTTTTATTTCTATGTTCAATATGTTAGGTAAGTTCTTTTTTACAACTACGGATTTTACCCATGAAACCTCCGTAACTCTCTTATAAATATCCAATGTAGATAGTTTAAATATGCTATCCCCCTCTCTTAATCCAAGTTTAGCTTTCACTAATCGCTCTGTTTTCTTGCCTGCTCCAGAGATGTTTATATTTTTAATTTGAAACCCAGATATGACAGTTATTAAATCGCAAAAACGGGATAGCTCCCTTTTTATTACTCCAAACGATAAATAAATTCCTAAAAAACAAATCAATAAAAAGAAAAGCTTTAATAGAACCTTCTTACTTTTTGGCTTTCTTTTTTTGACTCTAGCCATCAGTTATCCTTCTTTAAGCTTAGTGAGAGAACTTTGAATCATCACGGTTTATTCCGATTTTCTTAAATTCTCTGCTTGATCAAATTCTATTAACCTGTTTATGATTTCGTCGAGTGATGACCCATTCATGACTTCCTCTATCTTATAAAGCGTCAAATTAATTCTATGGTCTGAAACCCGGCCTTGAGGAAAGTTATAAGTTCTTATCCTCTCCGATCTATCTCCTGAACCGACTTGTATTTTTCTTGCCTCTGATCTCGAAGACTCTTGTTTTGTTCGTTCATTTTCATATATCTTTGCTCTTAATATTTTCATAGCTTTTGCTTTATTTTTATGTTGAGATCTCTCGTCTTGAACTGCAACAATTGTTCCGGTCGGAAGATGGGTAATTCTAACCGCGCTGTCTGTTTTATTGACGTGTTGACCCCCGGCGCCAGATGCCCTATAAGTATCTATCTGAAGATCTTTTTCTTCAATTTGCACATCAAACTCTTCCGCTTCTGGAAGAACGGCAACCGTTGCCGCTGAGGTGTGAATTCGTCCAGAAGCTTCCGTTACGGGAACTCTTTGAACTCTATGTCCTCCAGATTCAAACTTTAACCTAGCAAAAACACCTTTTCCTGAAACGCTGATGCTCGCTTCTTTTATGGCTCCGATTCCGCTTTCAGAAAGCTTAAGTATTTCAAATTTCCAGCCATGAATAGATGCATACATTTCATACATCTTCAATAAATTTGCGGCAAATAAGCCAGCCTCATCTCCTCCGGTGCCAGCTCTTATTTCAAGAATCGCTCCCTTATCATCGTCAATATCTTTTGGAAGTAAAAGAATCTTTATTTTTTGCCTTACTTCTTCTATGGATTTTTTTATCTCTCCAACTTCTTCTTCTGCCATACCTTTTATATCTTTGTCGCCAGAGAACTCTGCAAGATCCTTCGCATCTTTCAATTCATCTTCTCTTGAGAAAAGCAACTTTATTTCTTCAGCGAGTTCGGAAAGATTAGAGAATTCTTTTGAAAGTTTTACAAACTCCTTTTGTTCAAAACCTAGCTGATTATTAAGTAGATCTTTAACGAATTCATGCCTTTCTAGTATAGAGTTTAACTTCCCTTTGAATTCATCCACTATTTATCCCTCATGAGCGATGATAAAGTTTTAGAGACAATTCTTATTTCTTTTCCAAGATTGTCTACAATATACGTACGGTTTGAAATCTCCCCTTGCGCCATTATGTTTATAGAAAACTCGATTTCTCCTAGCTTATTTAAAATTTCATGCCAAACTGTATCGGTGAGTTTTTTTGAGATGGAGACAATCGCGTTTCGTAATTCCAACTGTCCATTCCCAATTGTTTTAATCAACTCTTGATGCATCAATACAGACTCCGTCAATTGTGAAAGTTTTAGAGAAAGTTCTTTTTGCATGTTTAGTATGGAATTCCTGTTTCCCTCTGATTCCATCATCTGGTTTTGGAAGGTATAAATTGCTTCAATAGTCTTTTCTAGCAAAGCCATCGAAAAGGCGTGCCCATGATACTCTTGACCATTATCAATTAAATCGAAACTAACGGTGTGTTTTGCTAACCATGCTTCGGCCATATCTAAAAAATCTTCAGCAACCTTTTTCTGATTCATGTTCAAAAAGCCTAGGATTAGAGAGCAAGAAAGCCCAAAAAGAGAGCAGCCGAAAGCTATTCCCATTCCAGAAAGAGGAATTTTTAAACTGTTTTTAAGGCTAATAAACGATTCTTTTGAGTCGGATTGATTAATTCCAAGGCTATCTATTATATCCGCAACGTTTCCAATTGTATGAGACAATCCCCAGAATGTACCAAGAAGGCCTAGAAAAATCAGAATTCCTGATATATACTTTGGCAACACCGAACAGTTTTCAACTCGCTTTTCGAGACTTGCCATAATCGTCTGCAGCTTTGTTTGAGATATCAAATTATTACTTTTCGAAATATAAAAGGCGACTGGAGCGATCAGTTGGGAATTTTCGATATCTTCTTTTTTTAATTTAGCAAAAAGAAGCAATTTTTCATACTCTCTTTCATACAAAAAAATTCTGTGATAAATGAGAATAATTCCCGTAAAAAAGCTGAGCAATATTACGGAGTTTATTTGGATGTTATACAAAAAGGCGTTTTTTAAGGTATTGAATAACAACAACGCTAAAACACAAATAAGCGCCAGAAATATAGAAATTCTAAAAAGACAAAACTTTGCGGAAAGAAGAGTCACAACATCTCCATTATGGAACACGTGGCCGTATTCTGTATATCTTATAACATTAAGCAGATATTTCCAATACATTGCATTAACCGTGTATACGTCCAAACAGATGTGATGCAGAAAATGTGGAGTTACTTTTCTTCTTTCCTAGTTATAGCTACTTCTTTGATGTTCCACGTGGAACAATCGCTTTAAACCTTGAACCATCTGACCGGACTCAAGCATAATTGTTCCACGTGGAACATTTGTTTTAAAAAAAGTTTTCCAAAATTAACGTAGTATTAAACTTTTTGTGATATGCTAAGCTTGTGCTTGCAAAACGAGAGAATAACTCAGGTGTTGCGGCGGAACCCGACCGGAGGTCCCCCAGTGGTGGGTGGGGGCTAGGGATGGAATATATAGAGTATCATAAAAAGCTTAATTAAACGTTAATTCAAAGGAGTTTTTTTAAGGTATATAGGATATAGTTTAATTATAGAAAGCCTGAGTAGATTCTGCTTGACTTTTGAAGGGAGTTTTCGGGCGGTGTAAAACATAAATGTTCCACGTGGAACAATCGCTTTAAACCTTGAACCAGCAGCCGGACTCAAAGATATACCTAAATTAGTTGACGGGAGCCTAAGGAGAAGTTATAATGATATCTATGATATACGATATAAAATACAGACAAAGAGTAGTTGACTTCTTGAAAGAAGGACACACTCAAAATGAGGCGAAGGCTATCTTTAAGGTTGGTATAACAACAATAAAGAGATGGGTGAAACAGTATTTAGAGGTTGGACATTTGAAGAACAAACCTCTAAATAGAAGCTTCAAGAAGATAGAT
>JAIRYO010000051.1 GCA_031267725.1 Holosporales bacterium
CATGTTCCTCCGCTTTTTTGAGCATTTGCGATTACATGAAGAGCTAAAGTGGTTTTTCCAGAGGATTCAGGACCGTAAATCTCGATGATTCTCCCTTTTGGAAATCCACCAATACCAAGAGCTATGTCCAGTCCTAAGGATCCAGTGGGGATAGATTCAATCTCGATGACTTCCCTTTGCCCTAGTCTCATCACCGACCCTTGCCCGAAAATTTTTTCGATCTGCTGCAATGCAGCGTCTAAAGCTTTGCCTTTATCAACACTCATCGATTTTATACTTGAATCTCTTTGCACCTGCTCAAATTTTACATTTTTATCCTCTCCATATGCAACGCTTTTCTGGATTGGGGATTGGGGATTGGCTTTACATATTAAAAGCCATGCCCCCAGCATGTCCCAGATTGAATAGGGAGTAAACCATGCTTAAATGATTCATTTAAGCATGGGGTACGGTCTAGCCAGGTTGAGCCAGGCAAAACTAATAAAACTAACTCTATATTTTGCTGTAGCCGGATAAGGGGGAGACGCTACAGTTATGGACTTTCAGCACCTTATGTGTTTTCCGTTAGAGAATGCGTGACATAAAGCTACTGCCAAGGCGTCCATTGAATCAAAAGTATGCTCTTTATCCTGTTTGATGTTTTCTCCAAAAATTCCCTGAATCATTCTGTGAATCTGTTCTTTTGAGGCGTGCCCGAATCCAGTTATGTTTTTTTTTATTTTATTTGGGGGATATCCATTAATTACAAATCCAGCTTTTGATGCTGATATAAAAGAGGCCGTTCGTGCCATTATCAATTTTTCGCTGGTTTTCGAATTTGTATTTACAAAAATTTCTTCCATTGCTACAAATTTTGGATTGAAAGAAGATATCAAATCTTGAACTGAATCATAAATAAAGGTTAATCTAACTTCCATCTGAGAGCTAGGTTTCGTCTTTATAATTCCGCAATCGATATACTTAACGCCAGAAGGTGCTGAAGAAATCACTCCCCAACCAGTTTTCACCAATCCCGGATCTAGCCCCAAAATTACGTATTTGTCACAGCTCATATAATTTTCAGATTCCTTAATTGTTTTAAAGATAACTATAATCCTCTGCTCTAAATTAGGTAAGCAAAAAGAAAGATGCCTTATTTATGAGCTAGAACATATCGTCATAAAGTATGTTATGGTGCAATGTGTTGATTAATTCTGAAGAGATTTGGGAGAGACTTGAGTTCCACTTATCAAGGCGTAAAGAGTCTTGGTAGTAATCAATAGATGACAGTATCAAAAGGGGGCTCAACAGCAAGATACATTTGCACGATAAAGAGTTGTACAAAACGATATTTGGTAGAAAACGCCTTTTTACACCTAAAACAATGGCGTGGAATAGCAACGAGGGGGGCTAAATTCATGACGACAGACTCTGAATCAACCGGCCGGTCGGCTCGCTCGATCAATCTCAAACATAAATGTTACACGTGGAATAATTGATTTAAAAGCTTGAACCATCCGCCCTGCCTCAAACATAACCTGACTCCTGCATGGCCCATGCCTGAATAGGCAGTAAACCATGCTTAAATGATTTTTGTATTTCTTTTTATGATGCTTTAGAGAAGATATATAAAGCATTCTCTTAAGCAGTATTCAGAAATTGCTATACATCCTTTTTAAAGCGTTATAAAAAAATATACAAATCATTGAGACATGGTTTACGATTTATCCAGGTTGGGTCAGGCAGGCGTCATGGTAAAAAGTAATTCCCTATTTTTTGTCTCATAACATGTGAACGCAGACAATATACAATATAATCTTTGAGATATTTTAAAAAATGTGATATTATGATCTAGTTGGGTGTTTTTTTTGTTTTCTTGCTTCTAATATAATTGGCTTTCGGTTTTTCACTTCAGATTCCCTTCAATTGATTATTAGTGCTTAAGAATAACAAAGATTAGTACGTTGTACAAGGCGTACTATGTTTTGAAGGAGATTTATAGTGGTAAAAGGTAAAGTTAAGTGGTTTAACGCAACTAAAGGTTATGGTTTTATTCAGCCAAATAATGGCGGCGAGGATGTTTTCATTCATGTGAGCGCTCTTGCAAAATCTGGAATAGATACGCTGAATGAAGGAGATGAGGTTAGTTACGAGCTGGAAACAAGAAACGGAAAAGTCTCGGCTATTAACCTCACGCTAGATAGTTAATAGCGATAATTCCCTATATATGCCGATGTTTGTATCGGATTATCAGACCATGGCGTCGCATCCGAATCTTATCAGAGGTAGAGTGATGGTTTGACTTAAAAGGGGGGGGGACATTCGTTAGTAGCTTTTTCGTCTGGAATAAAGACTAAAAAAGTAAGTTAAGAGACCACCGATGTGCTCTGGTTTTGTATACGGTGGTTGTTCTCCTTTTTTTAATTTTCGAAATTTTTCGCGTGAGTCATTTGTTGTTTGTGTGTGGGCAAATAGCCTTTTTAACAGTTTTTCCCAAATCCCCTTTTGTTTTCAAGGAGAAAAACGAATGTATATTCTTCCAATCTCCATGGAGCACCGGTTCGAAGTATCCATAATACCACATTAATAAAACGTCTATTATCTTTGGCTACTCTTCCCCAACAGCTCCAGCAGCTGGCAAGTGGGACTCAAGTTTCTCCTAGATCTCTTCAGATATGTCATGCCTGTAACATGCTTGTGTTTCCATAATCTTTTAATCTCTTCAGAACTAGTCAACACATTATACTACAATCTACTTCTTGACGATATGCTCTGGAGGACTTGGCAATCTATACATTGAATTTTCCACGTGGAACAATCGTTATAAGGTTTTAGAACTGATGTCCTGGTTAAACTTAATTTCGTATAAAGGATGGTTACATCGCAATTGAAAAAGATATACAAGCTTTCATGGAGCTAATCAGATAGAGTCATTTTAGTAAAGTTTGAAAATGTCGTTATCGGATTGGCGTTACAATCTTCTTCGCAACACGTCAGTCCAAAAGTGCTCAACGTTCTTTAGGAACTCAATGCCGTGCGCAATATCAAATTTCCCATCGAAGCGCTTGTTGAATAATTTCATGTACCCTTCTATGATGCTGTCTAGCTCACTGCATAACTGAGTTCCCTTTTTTGTCAATTTTAAATATACCGCTCTTTTATCATAATCAGATGGGTTCTGCTGTATGTATTCATTTGTAATTAGCTTCCTAACGTTATACGAAGCATTTGAGCCAATGTAATATCCTCTTGATATGAGCTCTCCGATTGTCACGACATTTTCGTTTATGTTCATTAGTATAAAAGCCTGAGTTGCGTTTATATCGGCATATTTTAAAGTATCAAGCTCCTGCTTTATAATGTCTAAGAATAATTTGTAGTTCTTTTCCCCATGAATGGAAATCTCGATACAACTATTTCTCATAATTTTCACATAAAACATAGACCCCTTTGTACTTTATGATATAGCAATTTAGTTAAATATTCCTTAACTTGTCCTTAACTTACTCATTTTTTTAAGTGTTAAAACTAACTATATTTGATAGGATGGATTTTGAATATTACGCCATATCCCCTTTAAAGTTAATTTTTTGTAATATGTAATTTAGATAAAGGGGAGTCGCTGATTATAAATATAGGAATACGAGAAAGGGGAGTAAAAATTCTAGCTAACCTGAGTTTCATATAAGGAGCTTGGAAGAACTGAGTGGAATCGATAAAATACACGTAAGATTTGACTAAAACGTGTGTATTATGATTCCACTCACTTCTTCCAAGCTCCTTATATGAAACTCAGGTTAGTTATATACATAGGAAGTTCAGCGCATATTGAAATGAGAGAATGGTACTCTAGGTTCAATAAACAAGCTATCAAAGTAATCATAGAGAACTAAATGCCTCTGATGAACGTATAGATTAGTAAGAATTCATTACTCATTCAGATTATTTTAAGCTAGAATAAAGTGTTATCCTTTTGGCCTATGCATAAATGACAATTGTTCCTCAGCAAACTAAGAAGAACACTGAGCTTTGGCAGAATCCAAACATAAAGCCATTTATCCAAATTGAGGGAATCACAAAATCTTATAATGGAGCAGTCCCACTAAGGGATATTTCTCTTTCTATCTATAAGGGAGAATTGTTTTCTCTTTTAGGTAGATCTGGTTGTGGAAAGAGTACTTTACTCAGAGTTTTAGCAGGCCTCGAAAAACCAACCTCTGGTAGAGTGTTAGTAGATGGAATCGATGTGACGAGTTGGCCTACATATAAAAGACCAATAAACATGATGTTTCAATCCTACGCTTTGTTTCCTCATATGACTGTATATCAAAATATAGCATTTGGAATAAAACAAGATGGACTTAACAAAACTGAAATTGATGATAGAGTGCGTGAAGTACTGGGCCTAGTGCAGCTTACTGGATATGAAGACCGAAAACCTCATCAACTTTCAGGAGGGCAAAAGCAAAGAGCCGCACTTGCCAGGAGCTTGGCAAAAAGACCAAAATTACTTCTTTTAGACGAGCCACTTGCTGCACTTGATAAAAGGCTTAGAGAACAAACTCAATTTGAATTGGTAAATATTCAAGAAAAAGTTGGAATTACGTCTATTTTAGTAACTCACGATCAAGAGGAAGCGATGACAATGTCAACTCGTATAGCGATTATTGATGAAGGAAAGATTCGTCAAGTCGGAGTTCCTCATGATATTTATGAGTTCCCAAACTCTAGATATGTTGCTGAATTCATAGGGAGTATAAACTTATTTGAAGGAGTGGTTGTAGAGCAAGAGTTAGATCACGTTTTGATCGAATCATCTGAAATAGACTGTCCATGCTATTCTGCACATACCGGGGTCATCCCAATTGGCTCCAACGTTACACTAGCAATTAGGTCTGAAAAAGTTATGATTTCAAAACAGATGCCCGCACAATCTCAAAATTGGGCCCAGGGACTTGTGAAAGAAATAGCATATCTCGGCGACGTTTCAATATACTACATTCGGTTAAATTCTGGAAAAGTGATTACAGCAACACTGCCGAATCTATTACGCTTATCTGACAAAGATTTTCAATGGGAAGATACTGTTTATGTCTTTTGGAGATCTGAGAACAGTTTGGTTTTGAATTCATGAAAATCAGATTTATCCCGGTTGGACTTACAAGAGAAAGAAAAAAAAGCAAAAAACAATTTTGGGGAATTTATAAAAACATGGAGAACAAGTTTCGTCCGGAAATACTACCTCTTTTGTGGATATTGTTGTTTTTCATAGCTCCGCTTTTTATCGTTTTAAAGATAAGTTTTGCTGAATCTATTTTTAAAATTCCTCCATTTTCTGAAGTGTTTAAAATGGTGGAGGAACATCTATTGGAAATAAGAATCAATTTAAAAAACTATGTCGCTATAATCCACGATTCTTACTACGTTACCACATTTTTAAACTCTGTATTGCTTTCTATATCTGCGACTCTGGTATGCACATTGTTTGGGCTTCCGATGGCATATGGAATTCATAATGCGAGAGATAACATAAAATCCATATTGTTGCTCTCTCTTTCTTTATCGTTTTGGACTTCTATCTTGATAAGGATCTATTCCTGGATGAATCTTCTGAGTACGCACGGAATCGTAAACACCTTACTCCTAAAAAGTGGTGTAATAGACTTTCCAATTCAATTCCAGGGTAATTATTATACTATCTGCCTTGGAATGGTTTTTTGCTATTTGCCATTTATGATATTTCCAATATATGCGGTTTTGGAGAAGATCGATAGGTCGTATATAGAATCCGCGTATAATCTCGGATGTCGCTCAGCAAAAGTTTTTTGGGCGATCACTGTCCCATTATCAAAAGAAGGCTTACTGACTGGTTGTATCCTGGTTTTTGCAACGTCAATGGGTGAATTTGTTATTCCAGAACTTCTCGGAAGTGCTGAAACTATAACTTTTGGCCGCGTCCTTTGGAACGAGTTTTTCACAAATTTAGATTGGCCAATGGCTTGTGCCCTTTCTATAGCTATGATGCTATTCGTAATTTTGCCGATTTTTGTTTTCCAAAAAAAAGCCGGCCTTTGAAGAAGTGCCCAGGCCATATACTCTTGTTTAAGTTCAAACAGATGTGAGACAATAGAAGTGGAGTTAGGCTTTATCTATTAATACCCATGAATTCTGCATGTCCAAGTTTACAATGCTTTAGACGAGATATACTCTACCCCCCCCCTTACATAGATTACCAACTCCTCTAAGCAATATTTAGAGATTGCTATATACACCTACATTTACTTTTATATTAATTTACTGTATTATCACTGTAGTTGGAGCGTATTTCACAATGGTGATATATGAGGAATAGAAGGTATCTAAACATAGGGTGTGTGTTAGCCTGTATCTTAATGATAGAAGGAGTAGGAGGGATGCAGCCGGAGTCCTCATCGTTCTTGGATCCGTTGAACCTGCCCCCCCTCGAACCTGTGCCCGCCCCTGCTGGGGAAGCGGCTGCCTGTCAAGCATCCGCGGCCTCAATTATCTGAAAATGAACAAAACGAACAACTTACCAAGAGGTTGCAGCTTCTTCAAAAGGATTTGGAGTTGGTAAAAGAGAAACTCAGTATTGATTTTAAAAATCTATTAGAGAAGTTTAAGGATAAGGATTTGGAGTTGGTAAAAGAGAAACTCAGTATTGATGATGAAGGTCTATTAGATAAGTTTAATAATCTTAAAAGTATGGATTTAGAAGAGAAGAGTGAATTGGAGAGGAATGTTATTTGGAGGATTTCCTCTGTAGCTGAAGATAAGCTGAATTATGTTATAGAGAATACTCAGACCCCTACGGAAGAAAAACTCCAATATCTAGGAGTTAAAGCTGTTTCTTATATCAGTAAAGCAAATGGAGTAGGTATCAAATGGAAAGTATATAACTTAAGGGAGAAGATAGAAGTTGCTATTAAAGGTAGTAGTTCAGAGGAGGATTTTAATAGCTTGAAGGATGAC
>JAIRYO010000079.1 GCA_031267725.1 Holosporales bacterium
AATTCAATGGCTCCAAAAAATTATGACCTCCAATTCCTGGGACAAGACTGCCACATACCAGAACGGTATCAATCATCTCAAAAAATTCGCCAAGACAGCCTATTTCATCAATAATATAAATGTCTTCAATTATGACTCTATTTTTATCAAGCTCTTCTTTATGGCAGATGTGGGATAAACCAGTTTTTTCACACAATTCTGAAATTTCCCTTTTTCTGGATGGATGTCTTAAAGCGATAAACGTAAGTATATCTGGATACTTCTCTTTCAGCTTTTTGTGAACCTGTGTTATTATTTCTTCCTCTCCTGGATGAGAGCTAACCGCAATCCAAGACTTTCTATTTTTAATCTTTTTTGACAATTTTTCAACATTATCAAAGTTTACAGGAAGTTTCTCAGCGATGGTTTTCAGGTTTGGAATAATACAAATCCTCTCCCCCCCGAGATTTTTAATTTTATCTCCTAATTCCCTCGAGGATACATATACCGTTGTAAATAAACTAAACGGAAAAATTCTTAAAATTTTTTTTGCAAAACTCATCCATCTTAAAGATTTCTCCGATATTCTAGCATTTAACAGATAGGTTGGAACCCCCTTTTCTTGAAGATAGTATAACGTATTTGGCCACAATTCAGATTCAACAAAGAGCGCAATATCTGGCTTCCAATATTCAATAAATCGCAAAATCCATGTGAAAATATCAAATGGAGCAAATTGGTGAATGACTTCATTTTTTAATCTATTTTCAACTTGTTTCGCTGCTGTTAATGTGGTTGTCGTCAAAAGAATCGTGAGATCAACATTTTCTCTTTTAAACATTTTAATAACGGGAATAACCGACAAGGCTTCGCCAACACTGACAGCATGTATCCAAATCAATTTTCCAGAAGGTCTTTTAATGGATGAAATTCCAAATCGTTCACCATACCTTTTTTTATCTTCAAGTCCTAAACGTATTCTTTTGCGTATGTATAATCTTACAATTGGGTTGCAAAAAAAACTTAAAAGACGAAATGTTCTTTTTTGAAACTTCAGTATACCAATATACAAAGTAAAGAGAAAAAAAACAGATTCAAAGAACATTTCCAAAATAACTATTTAAAACTATCCAATTGCAATTTTATAATGTAACGTCGCGGTGATTGCCATAAAAATTTCAATGAAAGATATTCAGATAAATTCAAAATTTGTAAAAGAAGGAGATATTTTTGTTGCTATTCCATGTCAAAATTTGGAAAGAAACATAAATGAGGCGCTTGATAAAAAAGCCGAAATCGTTTTTGCGGAAGAATCAAAGAATGACAAAGTGTTGAAAATAAACGATGCCAGACTTCTTGCATCCAGGCTAGCTAAGTTTAAATATAATAGGCAACCGGAATTTTGTGTTTCGATAACTGGGACTAACGGGAAAAGCTCTGTTGCACATTTTTTGAGACAAATTTGGACACATTCCGAAAAAAAGGCTGGAAACCTCGGAACATTAGGTTTGTTTATTGATGAAAAAGAAATAACTTTCAAGGACGCTCCCATCTCAAACCTAACAACTCCGGATCCGATAACATTGCACAAAATCATGGAATACGCCAAAAGAAAGAAAGTGACTCATTTCGTGTTAGAAGCCTCAAGTCACGCACTTAACCAAAAAAGACTTCATAGCATAGATTTAGCAGCAGCGGCATTCACTAACCTTGCCTCAGATCATCTGGATTATCACAAAACGGAAAAAGCCTATTTAGCATCAAAATTAAAACTATTCGAAGAAATTTTAGAGTGCGACAGACCCGCTATTGTATCCCGCGACTATCCTAGAATACACGAAGGAGTTTCAAAATTTAATAAAAATATAATCTCTTTCGGATTTGATAAAACTAACTTTATTCGGGCAAAAAACATTAGAGAATTTGAGGAAGAAGTGATTTTTGATTTAGTCTTCGGAGGACGAACTTTTCCAGAAATTAAAATCAATCTTTTCGGAAATTTTCAGATAATGAATGTTCTATGCGCGATCTCTTTGGCCTTTTCCGTTGAAACGAAAATTGAAGATATTATCGAAACCCTTCCCGCTATTCTGCCATTAAGCGGAAGAATGGAGCGTATAGCTTCTTTTAATAAAGGCAACATATATGTTGATTATGCCCATACTTCTGAAGGACTAAAAAGTGCACTAACGTGTTTTAAAAAAATATGTAAAGGCAGGCTTATTTGCCTTTTTGGATGCGGAGGCAATCGAGACAAGACAAAACGCGAAGAAATGGGAAAAATAGCAGATCAACTAAGCGATGTTGTTATCGTAACAGATGATAATCCAAGGAATGAACCTCCTTCTGAAATTCGCCAGCAAATTATAAAAATTTGTCCTAAAGCAATTGAAATTGGAAATAGAAAAGAGGCTATTTTTCATGCAATTTCGCTGATTGAACCGGGGGATTCTGTTGTTGTTATTGGAAAAGGTCATGAGGTTTATCAAATATATTCTGACAAAACAATACCTTTCAATGATAAAGAAGAAGTTTTAAAAATCATTCGAGCAAAGCCGAAGCGGCAATTGGTTTAATCGGAATCCCCGACTGTCCAAGGCTGTACTCAGCTACAGCAATCTCAGAGTTAGATTTCTTCTATGGATAGCCATGACTCTTGCCTGCTCCAGCCTGGATATGGAGAAAACACTCTCTTCCCCCTTTCCTATTAAAGCTTGAACCACTCAGCCCGCCTCAGGCATAAAATGACTCCTGCCTGGCTCCCCCTGGATAGACCGTAAACCATGCTATTAGACAAGATATATATAAGCAATCTCTTCATCTTATCCAGAGATTGCTATATATCATGCTTAAAGCATTATGAAAAGAAGTACAAAAATCATTGGGATATGGTTTACGGTCTATTCAGACTGGGCCGCCGGAATCATGTTATGTTTGAGGTTGGCTGAGTGATTCTCAAGCTTTTAAGCATTCGTTGAACATCTACGTTTGCGGCGGGCCGCCTTGTTCAAGGTTTTAAATTAATTGTTCCACGTGGAACATTTATATTTGCTGCCGGCTGGACAGTTCAATCGTTAATAGGAAAGTATGAGGAGAAAGAAGCGCTCAAATCATTGGGGCATGGTTTACGGTCTATTCAGACTGGGCTATGCAGGAGTCATGGCGAAAAGTAATTTTGCCTCTTTTTTTTCACATCTGTTTGAGCGTATACACAAGAACACTCTGCTCTGGAGTTTAAGTTTTTTCTATTGTATATTGGAAAGATCGTGTTTTAGTGCGTGGCTGTTCGGTGGCTCAGAAAATTATATCAAAACACATTTCTAGGTTTGCAGTTGTCCAAACTTTGTATCAAATGGAGATAGTAGGAACCAGCTTTCCGGATACGATCGATAATTTTGTCGAACATTACATAAAAAAGGAACCTGAATATACCAATATAAGTTTAAAATTTTTTAAGAAATTGATAGATAATTTTCAAAAAAATACTGATTTTGATAAGTTAATAGATGGCTCGCTAAAAGAGGGAAAAAATCTTTCAAACATTCCAATTATTGGATACTGTACGATAAAGGCCGCCGTTTTTGAAATGCTTTTCGAGAATACTGATACGCCAGTTATAATCAATGAATATATCGAAATTGCTAAAAAATTTCTTGATAAGAGTATGGTTAGATTTATTAATGCGTTACTGGATAAAATTTCTAAGCAAATAGAAGAAAATGCCAGATAAAAACGTAACATTCTATTCTATAGATTCCGAATTTTTGCAAGTTGCATGTAAGCTTATAGAAAAGATGTACTTATCCGGAGAGCGGATACTTTTTCTCTGCGATAACGAGGAGGAAATAAGCTTTTATAATTCGAAGCTTTGGACTTTCTCCAAACTCAGTTTTATTCCAAGTGGTAATGAGAAGTCTATTTTTATTGAAGATGCAAAATTTTGCTACATCTGGTTTTCAACCAATATGGCTTTTTACAATGAGCCAACATGTCTCTTACATAATGGATTGGAGATTTTGAATTACAAAAATTTAGAAAGGTTTAAAAAAATAGTAGATATATTTAGATGCGATTCGATAAGTGATGCAAAAGCGCGTTCTATTTTTTATGAAGAAAGTGGCTTTTCCGTCCAGAGACTTTGGATTCAGTCTCAAGCCTCTTGGACAGCCGGGAATTTATAAGTGAAAATTCTAGCGATAGAAACTAGTTGTGATGAAACAGCGGCAGCAATCGTTCGTAATGAAGGGCCTTTTGAGAATCGCATATTATCGAACGTTATAAATTCTCAAATAGATCTACATGCGAAGTATGGAGGAGTTGTTCCGGAATATGCCGCAAGGAATCATGTTGATATGATTGATGTTGTCATAAATGAGGCTTTAAAATTAGCCAAAATTGATTTTGATGAAATTGATGCAATTGCTGCAACAGGGGGGCCTGGATTAATCGGTGGCTTGCTTGTTGGCATGGTTACAGCTAAGACCCTATCCATCATGTGGAACAAGCCATTTATGGCGATAAACCATTTAGAGGGGCATCTCTTAACAGCAAGACTTTGCTATGATGTGGAATTTCCATATCTTTTGTTGTTAACGTCTGGCGGGCATTTCATGTTTGTTGAAGTTTTTGGAACTGGAAAATATAAAGTACTCGGAGAAACCCTTGATGATGCAGCTGGCGAATGCTTTGATAAAGTTGGTAAAATGCTCAAACTAAAATATCCAGGAGGCCCATTAATCGAAGAGTACGCTAAGCAAGGCGACCAGAAAAGGTTCAAATATGCAATGCCACTTCAAAAGAAAGAAGGATGCAACGCTTCGTTTTCCGGAATAAAAACAGCAACTAAAGGTCATATTCAATCACTGGGAGAAAACTTAACATACCAAGACAAATGTGATATCGCCGCCTCTTTTCAAGGGATAGTTATCAATTTTATAGAAAGGCAGATCAAAAAGGCTTATGCAATGACAACTACTTCCATTCAAAATGTCGTTATATCCGGTGGAGTTGCCGCAAATTTAGCTTTAAGAGCGGCGCTTTTAAATTTTGCAGAAGGATTAAACCTTAACTTTTTTGCCCCCCCAGTTTCCCTCTGTTCTGATAATGCTGCAATGATAGCTTGGGCCGCTATTGAAAGAATAAGCTGTGGCTTTCCTTATTCCCCTATAGATTTTAATACAAGGCCGAGATGGCCAATAACAGAAACATGAGGCGTTATTGTATACATTCGAACAGATGTGAGACAAAAGAACCTAGCCTGGATAAACCTTAACCCATGTTCCAATGATTTTTGTATTTCTTTTTATAATGCTTTAAACGGGATGTATAACCACTCTCTTCACCTTTTCCTATTAAAGTTTGAACAAGGCGGCCCTCCGTAAACGTAGATCTTCAACGAGCGTTTAAAAGCTTGAGCCACTCGGCCAGCCTCAAACCCGGCAGCCCAGCCTGAATAGACCGTAAGCCATGCCCCAATGATTTTTGTATTTCTTTTTATAATGCTTTAAGCATGATATATAGCAATCTCTGTATATTACTTAGAGGGATTGGTTTACTACCTGTTCAGGCTAGCTTCTTTTCTCTCACATATCTTCGAATGTATGCAAAAAAACCTTTTATAATCGGCTACGTTTTTGTTAGCATTTCTGTGTCGCCATTTAAAAAGCTACCTATATGTTCAAGGTTTTGATAGTTACGATACTTTTCATATGTGAAACTTTTGCGCAAAATAGTTTCATAAGTTACTATGTTTTTAAATGGGGGGCAGAACGTCCAGACATAGTTGAGCGTTATCTGAAGAAGGGGGCAACTGGAAAAGATAAAAACCCGACATCCTGCTATATTCTTGGAAGCTTATACCTTTATGGAGTTTTTCTAAAAAAGGATCTTAAGGAGGCAAATCGATATATAACAATGGCCGCAGATCTCAAATTGCCAGCGGCAATAAATTCGATTGGCGATGGTTATTACTCTGGAGATATTCGTGTTAAAGATGTGGATATGGCATTGAAATTTTATAAAAAAGCTGCGAAAACTGGATTTGGTCCAGCTCAATTTAATGCAGGGGTCGTTTTGTTAAGAAACTATAAAAACAAAGATGATCTAAAAAAATCCATTCTTTATTTAGGTAAAGCTTCTAAAAATTACGGTGATTTAGGCGAAATTGCAAAAGCAGCGGAGCAATATAAGCTAGAGGCTGAGATTAAGCTTAAACGATTAATAGAAATGAAAAAAAAGACTTCAGCTAAACAAACTTCTTAAAACTCTTAATGATTTGGGATAAATTATCAATAAGCCAATGAAGTATAAAATAGAGACTGAGAGTGAGCTTAAGCGCATGTATAGAAATTAAAAATATAGCTAAGCGGATTTTTTTTGTTTTCCCAAGAATAACCGCTTTGTGCCTGGGAGGATTGGCAAAATTTTGCTTTTGTCGAGGGACAACAGTTCCACTCCTTCTTTTTCCAATGTTTATGATTCTCCTTTTTATCCTCAAACAATCGCCCCAAAAAAACTCATTTGGTATAGGTTTTTCTTTTGGATTTGGGTATTTTGCTAGTACTTTATATTGGATTGCAGAATCATTTAAATGTGTCGGACTTGGTAATTACGGTTATATAGCTGTTGCCTTTTTGGTTTTCTATATATCAATTTACCCCGGTATTGTTTGCTACTTAACAAAACGCTTTGCAACAACTCCCCTTAATTTCAGCTTATTTTTTTCCGTATTTTGGGTCTTAGGAGAATACTTCAGAGGCGCGATATTAATAAAATTTCCCTGGAACCTTCTAGGCTATTCCTGCTACAACATTCCGTATTTTTCTCAAATAGCGGATATATTCGGAGTATACGGTATTTCATTTATAATCCTCTTGACAATTTCATTTTTTACAACAAAAAAAACGCTGATTTACGGCATATCGCTATTATTTATAACGATTTTTTATGGTTATTATAAAATCAATCTATCAGATAATTATACCACCTCAGATTCGAGATTTATGGTCACGCTCATTCAACCTTCAATAACTCATGAAGACAAAAACAATGCAAATAAAATTAAAGCTAACATAGATCGACATATTTCTATATCTTCCAATTCAAAGATATATCATGGAAAGAGATTAGTCATTTGGCCGGAAGCTGCAGTTAATATTTTAGCAGTTTCTCAAAAGAAGATCTGGGAGTATATTGCCTCTTCAATGAAATACGATGATTGCTATATAATAGCTGGTCATGATAGATTCGATGAAAATGGAAAACTTTATAATAGTCTATGCGTACTTGGGAAAGACGCTAAAATAAGGCAAATTTATGATAAACGACATCTTTTGCCCTTCGGGGAGTTTATTCCAGAATTTTTTCTAAACCTCGGACTCAGAAAAATGACTTCAGGAATCATAAATTTTTCCGAAGGAAAACTTTCAAGGGCCGTGAAAATAGATGGGGTTGCCCAATTCGAGGTGCTTATATGTTATGAGATAGCTTTTCCGGGAGAAATTGTTGATGCTTCAGGAAGCGAATGGATATTGAATATAACTAATGACTCATGGTTTAATGAATCTGATGGGCCAATTCAACATATGAAAACATCTTGTTTTAGGGCAATAGAAGAAGGAAAACCTGTAATTCGTTGCGCAAATAACGGAATATCATGTATCATAGATTGTAACGGTAGGATATTAAAATCTCTCAAAACTAATGAGATCGGCAAAATAGATGTGTTCATGCCGAAAAGATATCAAGAAACTTTTTTTTCAATTTATAACAACAAAACGATACTTGCTATTTTAATGCTGTTTCTCGCATTTCTGTTTTTTAGCAGACGTTACTAGTGTTTCATAATCTAACTTCAGCTTCTCATGAAACAATTGGTTTAAAATCTTAAACCATCCGGCTGGACTCAAACATAACATGAATCCGGCGACCCAGCCTGAATAGGCAGTAAACCATGCTTAAATGATTTTTGTATTTTTTTTATAATGCTTTAAGCATGATATATAGCAATCTCTGTATATTACTTAGAGGGGTTGGTAATA
>JAIRYO010000016.1 GCA_031267725.1 Holosporales bacterium
CATACTATCCAGTTCCTGGAAGGAGGCAACGGAAAATAGTTACCCCCAAAAACAAATAACCAATCACAAACACGATTGATCTCAACCCAGAATTCCTCTGACGGCGGATTGGCGTCCCAGTGTTTAGCATCAGCATCTCCGGAATATTTAGCAAACGCATTTCCACCAGACGCATGATTCACATTATTTTTTACCGATAAGTCATCGTGAAACCTTGTAAACAATCCTCCGAATCGGCCATACTTACCATTCCACGAATTACCGGATATTCCAAGACAATTTGACGCATAGGGCGGGTCTAATATAGCACAACTGAACTGCTTATCTTCACAAGACTTGAGATAGTCCATACAATCCATATTATACGTCTTGCTTATTGCCACATCGCCTTCCTAAGACCCATACCCCAGGACGGCGGCATCTTTATGTTCCAAAACCAATTTGCGTCTCGAAGAATACTTGAGAAGTATACGGATTCTCTAGAGGGTAGTCCTCTTTTCAATGTGTACTTAACGGAGTTGACAGAAATTCCAAGGCTTTCGGCGATTTTTTCGTAAGATAAACCTTTGTCTTTCATTTCATATACCTTAGTATATCTATCACGCATACAATCAACATAATAGGGTGAGCTTGTACTATCATCACAAAATCTATAATTGGTTCTTTTTGCCTCCCATCTCAATATATAGCCTACTTTCATTATGTCTAAGGCAACTAGCGCAAATATATCAACCTCATCACTTTGATAATTAAAAGATGATGCAGACTTCTCCTCGTTTCTCTTCTTACCGGATGACCCAACTAGATTATAGTTATACCAACCAGCGAGTTTTTTGTTAGCTCCTGGTTGTTGTGAAAATCTACACGTCTTCACTTGTACTTTCAGCATTATATCCTTACGGTCTAAAACAACATCGTAAGGTAATCCTTCACAGGCAGGGTATGCAACAATCCCTTTCATTAAAAGGTCGGTACACGTAAGAAACTGTCCTGCGATGCCAATCATTTGGCTTTCACTTATTCTCATACTATATTAATTCCCATCCAAATTAAACGAAAGAAGAAAATATCTTGACTTTTTCCTAAAAATAGGGAATTATTAGATTGAGATGAACGTTCCATCCCCGAAAAAGACGATACAGGAAGGTTTCTATGCTTATTCTTAACGAAAAAGAACCCAGTTCTACCCAATCTCTGGAGGAAATGGCTCAATTCAAAGGGGCGGGAATAATCGTGGAGGTTCGATCTAATGATCACGGAAAACTGGGAAGTCCGGGAAATCCTGCTCATGCCCATATTTTTGATAATTCTGGAACTAAAGAACTTTCGGAAATTATTCTTACCAAAAATCCTCCCAAAAAACCAGAAGATATTTTTTACTATCGGACAAATAAAATTCCCGATGGATTGAATAAGTCTATTATTAAATTTGCGGAATTGCCAAATTCAAAATATAAACGTGCCGGATTAAATTTAACTAACTGGCAAGCAGTTATTGCTCAATGGGTTGTTTTTCACGAAGAATAATATTTTACCCCGCCTCTACTTTTTGCAAGTTCTTCAAGGCAATTCCACTCCTCTTTTCCTATAATCCGCTGCCACCACTTTATTTTTTCATCAACAGAAATCGAATGTCCGTCAATGGGCGATTTATTCAAATCTAAGCAGGAGTGGGAGAAACGGTTTACTAGCACTATGTTTTTTAATTCATATCGCATCCAAGGATAGGCCCCTTTACCAAACACATGAGCGCCGTCCAGAATACTTCCCAGGCCATTTTGATGATCATTCCAGATTGTTCGCTCTGAAATTGTTAATACGGATAATAATCGACATTTTTTATCACGTTCAAGAATTTTTTCATATAACAGCATATCCTTAGATTTATTAACAGAATTAGAGTTTAATTTTAAATTTTCTTTTCCCCATTTTTTTGCGTATTGTAAATAATAACTTTGAAGTTGTTTTTCATTTAACGGCTTCTGTGGGTAATATCTATTTGATACTTTATCAATATAATGATAATCTTCATAATCATCTTTAAATTCTTCGTAACTTTTAAATTTCATTAACTACTCCGTTGATTTCTCTTCGTTCTTTTACAGTTAGCTTCTGATAATTATGTATTTGATCAATTTCATTTCGTGTCCAAAAAACAATACGCCCTCTTGGAATTATCTTATTTTGAAATAAACGTTTACCAATTCGCATAAATTGAGGCACACTAATATTAACAGACTTAGATGCTTTTAATGTCGTTAAATTTCCTAAGATTTCTTGTGCTTGAATATCAAGATTATCTTTGCGCTTTACCGCATTAGGGTTTTCTTTACAAAAATCAAAATGGTAACCCAGTATTCCAGGTGCGTAACCTTTAAACCCGCACCAAGGACATATCAATTCATCTTTAAGGCTTTCATGTGGTGTCAAATAAGTTAGTTTTTTATACTGTACATCGTTTTCAAACTCTTCGTACTCTTTTGTATCACGAAATACATATTTAAGTTTTCCTGTTAGCTTATTCTTAAAGCAAGTTCGACCACAATAACGTTTATTAGTCAAATTCTTTGGAGTTCGAATTATTTTACCGTTCTTAGACGTACTCAAATTTAATCCTTCGCGATATAAATTTATACCCTCAAGAGGAGTAACAGCATCGTAAACAGAGACAACTTTCAATTTACGTCCACGCCTCATTTTTGAAGAGATTCTTTGATAGTCAGCTATGGATTGAGCAATCTCATCTATTACGATATGCATATCTGGCATATCTTGCCATTTCGGAACTGACTTCGTGAAATGATGAAAGGCGTAGGTCATTAAACCGCCAAAGATTTTATGTAATAAAAAATGTGCATAAACATGATCTTTAATACTTAATTTTGCTATATTATCTTCATTGTCGTATTCTTGTTTTGAGTATCCTAGTTTTTTTGCCAAGCTCTTTGGACATATATGATGCCGGTTAAGATTATCGAGAGGACAAATGTAAGATTTAACACATAATGAACGATACTCCAGCAATAATTCTTTATTTTTTACAGGGAATTGTTTAACTGCAATATCTAATAAAATAAAATTATTCATTATGAACCTCGGATAAAAAGATTGCGGCAACAATCTATATAATAAATAGGGTTAGAAAGCCAGAGGTTCTTAAGGCTTTCAACCTCTTTGCCGAGAAGCTGTCCCCTATATTTCTCCATTATTTGAATCCCCCAGTTGTTCACGCCGAAGATCACTTGCCGTCTGAATAACATAATCATCGGGAACAGGATAAAGCCTAAACGAATTTCCGTCATACAAATATTTAATTATCGTTCCAACGGCTCCGTTTGAAGACTTTAATACTTGAATTTCCATTACATCTGATTCTTCCTGAACTAACGGGTCTTCGGGAAAAAATTTAGCCGCATAGTAATGCTCACGATAGACAGCTAACACCTGTCGGCTTCGTTCCGCAATAGCTCCGGAATTCTTGATATCAGCAAGAGTTGGTCTAAAAACCTTTAACCCTTCAATCGTTGTTGGGCGTTTATTTTCCAATGATTTTTGAACCGCCTGAACTATAAGAACCAGATGAACTTTTGTTCTTTTAGTCAGTTGATGTAAACTGTTCATTGCCTGTTCATAAGCAATTGGCGTTCCCTCGCCAAAATCCTCCATCATTGTTGCGAGATCAACAAATACCACCATATAGTCTGTCTGCATTTTCATTTTTACTTGATTAATCATCTTTTCTAATGAGGAAGAACTTACCCGCGTTTCATCAAGAAAAACAAACTTTTTACTATTTGCTCGCTCAAGTTTTGATCTTTCTTCTTTTACTTTTTCAAGAATACTTTCATCGATAACGCTATTCTTGCTATAAAGAGTATTAAACGGAATTCGAAGTCTTGATGCCATCCAGCGATCCATCGTTGAAGTTTCAGACATTTCAAGAGAAACATAAAAGCAAGGAATGTACTTATTTATCATTCGATTTATCAAGTAAAGTGAATAGGTAGATTTTCCAATTCCTGTTGATCCAAATATTGTCGTTATTTCACCCGGAGCAAATCCGGTAGGTAAAGTAAAGTTCAAGAGAACACATCCCGTATCAAAGAATGCCGATCCGTCTAGTCTTTTAGATAAAGTGTTTTGATATGAGTCAAACATCTCGCGAATGGTTTTTATTTCTGTTCCCTGCCCCCTCGCTAAATTAACACACTCTTGTAATTCATAAACAACATCCTGCATTTTATCAATGTCAAGATCATTTTTAAGAGTTGAAATTGTTAAAGCATCCTTTAGAACCTTTGATTGAATTCTGTCCTTTGCGTATGAACTTTGTAAAATATCCCGATAATGCGTCCATGCCGAATTATCATATTCGACTGATCGAATAGATTTTAATAGTTCAAAATTTATATTTTCGCTTTTTTGTCCGCCCAGTGAAATAATATTTTCATCGGAGAACGAAACATTATTACGATACAAATCCAAAACGGTATCGTAAAGAATTTTACCTTCGTTTGATAAAAAATAATTATCTTTTAGCTCAAGAACTTTTTCAGAATGATCAAAACAAAAATGAAGTATTTGCTGTTCAACAATCTGGCTTGAAAGTAAACTCATACTCCTCCCCAAATATCATCATTCCTGAAACTTGTTTTTGATACCGTATCGTTAAAAAGCATTGGTGTTGGAATACTTCTATCAACAAGGCTTTGAATGCTTGCCCCCCATTCTTGACCAATCTCATTAATCGGAACATTGGCGGTAAAACAAGTAGCTCGCCTGAAAACCTCTAATCGTTCTTTCAAGAAGGTATTCAAGAAAGCAAGTTGGTATCCTGATTTAAATAAAGTTATCTGCCCCTTTGAAAAACATTCATCGATCACTAAAAAATCTGCGGTTGACCATTCCTTGGCTTTCTGTTTAGAATTATCATCCCTCTCAGCCTCCACAAGTGTTTTAATAAGGCTGTCCATTAAAACAAATTTGCTTTTTATGCCTTTTTTTGCCATTCTAACAATAATATCCTTAGCGCAGGTACTTTTTTGTGTTCCGTTTATTCTTGACCATAAATACAAATGAACATGAAAAAATTTTGTTTTAAACTCATCACAATATTTTTTTAGTTTTGGAATATTATGAAATTTATCTTCTCCGATATAAGTATCCAATCCATAAGGAGTTACTTCGCCAACGCCTGCGGATAATAAGTATCGAGTTGCTTCTAGAAAAGCAAGATGGCTTTTCCACTCTTCAGTGGGAACAGCTATTTCTTGTCCGTCCATTTCTACAAAATGATATTTTGGAAATAGTCGGCCTTTGTAGTTAAACCTGTCCTTTTGAATATCCACGCGCATCTCCCAGACTTAACCTTTCAATTTTTCTTTGAAAACAGCCTGAAAACGGGACATAAGAATTTTTTCGGCATCCGTAAATGTTTCATCCTGTATTTGCCCTATATTACGAACAAGAAAAGGACTGGGCGTGAAAGATGTCTCCAGCTTTGCCACTCGTCCCTTATCAGTTAATTCATCACCGGCATACCTAACAAAAACTTCTCCAATAAAGGGGATAACTATCTTAGCCCCCTTCGAGTAAGAAAGTATTGCTTGAATACCAATAGATTCAAAAAACTCTTTTGTGTCATGGGCGTTTTTCCCAAAAATAAGACGAGTTAAATTTAGGGCATCTTTTTCTTCCGAGGTTAAAGCCGCCACAAATTTAGTCCTTTAAGCGCATCTTGAAATTATCTTTCGAGACTTCTTTAAGATCAACGCCTTTTTGTTTTGCCGCCGCTTCTTCCTGACGTTTAAGCTCCTCCCTAGTCACTTCCCGCCCATTAAGCCTTACCAGATCTTTATTTTCGAGTTTTTTATCTCCGGCCATTTTTTATCTCCTCTGCTGAAATTATTTGAAGCGTATTGTCTTCTTGAATCTCGATAACATCTCCATCCTTCAACTTTAATAGTCTTTTTAATGAAATCATTGTTGCGCGACGAGCTTCGTCCATCTTTGCCCGTGTTTCTTTCATAAACACGTTATACTCATGAACAATTTTTTGTGCAAACTTATCGCTGATAACTCCATAATAGTTTCTATTCATGATTACTTAATTCCTTTCAGCATCCCTGCCGATTATCGAGTCCGATATTTTTTCCTAATCGGAACTATATTTTTGACTTCATCAAGTTCAACTTCTCTCTTACCAAATCCCCAAAACTCTCCTTTTGTAAAATCAGCAACATTACATTCTCCTCCATAGGGAATTCCATAAGTAGCGGGATCATTAAAGTCAAAAGCAGAAAGTTCAATTTTTAGAATTGAATTAAGTTCATCTTTATAGGCAACAGTTACCGCAGAGTCATGAACCATTCCTGGCATATAGGATATATAACCTAATTCCTCAAATGCTTCATCTGTACTTGACATAACGGTTGCCATCACAACCGTTTCATAATCTTGAACAGGGCTGTTAACTGAAATATTTGATAAGTTTTTTAATACTCTGCCATCCGAATGCCGGCCTTGATAAGTTAATTGCGGAAGCAATCTTCGACTCCCCCAAGGAGATCTCCTATAGCCGGTTACAGATGCTTCCTTGGCGCATTCTGGAATCCATTGTTCAAGCTCAGGATAAAGTTTAAAAAATTCCGCACGAAAGAAAGCCGATACCACATAATAATATAGATTATCTCCATTTATTTTTTTATTGTACTGGATTGTTTGATTTAATAAATTTTCAAGTTTTCTTTCCTTGATAAACTCCTGACATTTTTTCGGATTCCACGCCATTCGAAGAGTCCCCTCGGCAAGATTATTAACCCCCGCCCCAAATATAAATGCCAGTCCAATCATTTTAGCTATTTGTCTTAATTCATTACATTTTCCATTTTTTTCATTTTTACAATACTCTTCGTATGAAATCAATTCTCCAACTTTAGATACCGAAACAACAATCTCGCCATTTGGCATAGCATCGCCTTTTTCGAGTTCGTTATAATACGCATGAGTTTCTCTCCCCTTCCGAAGTACTTTGCAATCCTTGTATTCCATCTGTATTTCCATTTTTCCGCTCTGGAAAGTTACAGTGCATCTATCAAAAAGTTGATACTTAGCCAAAATATGATAGGCGTTATTTGTATGGAAGTCTCCACCGTTTAAATATAACTGACACAAATTTGTATCATGCGACATCGAAGCGGCTATACGTGCTTGTAAATTATTACCATCACATTCAAGTATATAATAATCCCCCGCCTTGGATAATTTATAATATTCAATTCGATATCCGTATTCTCTTGGCGGATAATTAATTAAATCTTTTGCAAGAACATTAATTCTTTCAGTTAATCCAATCTCAACAAGATCATTCATCTTGCTCAGAGTCA
>JAIRYO010000021.1 GCA_031267725.1 Holosporales bacterium
CTCGAAAAAAAAGTCAAAATATATAAGGAAAGGAATGAACAAAAAAGAAGAGAGTTTATTGAGAAAATACAAGAGATCAATCCATCCAAGTTAGTATATGTTGATGAAAGTGGAATAGACGAGTATCTATTCAGAGAGTACGGTAGAGCAGTTATTGGTCGTAAAGTTTATGCAAAGATTAGTGGGAAGAGGTACAAAAGAACAAGCATAGTTGCTGGGAAGAATATGAAAAAGATAGTAGCTCCGCTGCAATATGAAGGAACAATGGATAGTGAGCTTTTTGAATATTGGATGAAGAATGTGTTATTAAAGAATATAGAAAAAGGGAGTGTAATTGTTATGGATAACGCAAAATTTCATAGGAAAAAGGAACTTGAGAAGTTGGCAAAGGAAGCTGGATGCTCGATCTTGTTTCTTCCAACATATTCTCCTGATCTCAATCCGATTGAACAATTCCGGAGTTGGCTTAAGAGGAAACTGAGAGATTTTGCACAATTATGCTTCTTTGAACGAAGCTGTTTGGGTTTCTTTTCGAATAGGGTGAGTATAATAAGTTCTATTCCTTTGTTTCCAAACAACCATCCTGGACTTGTTTTGCCTCTTCTTGCTATTCCTTTGAACACTTTGTTTCTACTTATTCTCAAGTTGAGACATACTGCAAGTTTAGTAGAATCAATATAACATATTCCTGTTTCTTCTCCTTTTATACCATGTGTAAATATAGCCATTGGCATAAGAACATATTACATGAAAGTAACAAATCTGTTGTAACTTACAGTTTTTGGAAACTTTTTTCTGTACATATATAGTATATAGTTCATATAGAAATCTTTAAAGATTTTATAACCACTCATATGAAACATAATTATTATTGTCATTATCTCAGATATACTCATTCTCATGGGTCCATTTCTTTTCTTTTTGTAACTGTTTTCTATCACAAATCCTTTTATCTTATACTTTTTTCGGTCGGCAAAAGTATTAACAACCAATCCAAAAATGCGGGAATTCTCATATCTCTGCTTGCGCAAGTCAATGCTCTCGCTAACTGAAATGAGTATACTACACTATCTCGACGAAAATTTGACCAAAATCCATTAAAATGTCGTTCTGTATTGAAGATATACTTCTGGAGCCGTCTATGACAGCAAATCTGTCGTTTTGTTTTGCCAGTTTTAGAAAATTATTCAGAACTAGCCTATGAAACTCCACCCCCATCTGTTCAAAGCGTGTTTCTTTATTGTTGTGATTGTTAATAGATCTTTGTAGTCCAATTTGCGGATCCGTAACGATTAAGTATGTCCTATCCGGGACAACTCCACCAGTTATGATTTTATAAACAAAATCCAAGAAATCGGTAGGAACCCCTTTAACATGCCCCTGATAAATAATTGACGAATCGTGAAATCTATCCGATATTACAACCTTGCCAGCATCAATTGCTGGTTTTATAACACGTTCCCAGTGATCAGATCTGGCCGCAAGGTACAACAAAGCCTCAGTCAACGCACCCCATTTATCTGCGGATCCAGTCAAAACGAGATCTCGGATGCGTTCAGCCCCGTCTGTTCCGCCCGGTTCTCTTGTTAAAACAACATCAAACCCATCTAAAACTAATCTGTTTGCCAGCAATCGACTTTGGGTACTCTTCCCAGAACCTTCTCCTCCCTCGAATGTTATAAATACTCCCTTTTTTGACACAAGAATCACATAAGAAAACGGGATCGCGCATACGATCCCAAATATTTACAGAGCATCACTTCTTTTAGTTTGTCTCGGAACCGCCAGCTTCCTCGTCGCCCGATCCCGCTGCATCGTCAGATCCCTTTTCTTTTTCGTCCTCTGACTTTGCCGCATCTTCATCAGCTGGCGAACCAGCATCATCTTCATTCAATTGCGCGGTAGCATCCTTTCTCTTTTGCTTGGCCTTAGCAGACGTCCCACCTTTTTTAGTGCTCTTTTTATTCCCTCCATCGTCTTCCGAACCCCCTGCGTCCGGAGTCGCAGCGTTCGCATCCGAGTCTTCTATAACCTTGGCATTGGCAGCCGGATCTTCATTCCCGGCATCACCATCTGCTGCTGCTGAGGCATCAACTGCCGTTGATTCCTTTTCGGACGCCTCATCTGCAATTACCGTCACAGGGGCAAAAACTCCACAAACAAAAGCTGCAAGAACAATTTTCCTCATCTCAATCTCCTTAAAACAAAACCTGCGCTGACCAAATCGAAGCGCGCTTCCATAGATCATAAATATAGTATAGCTCTAAAATTTAGAAATGGTGAGAATTTTTTGGACGAAAACTAGAAAAGCGGCGGACGTTGTAAAAAATACACTTTAATCTTCTCAAAAGGATAATTTTAAATACTGTTTTTGTTGACTGTATATTATGATTATTACTTTCTTCAAAGAACCTGGCAATTGTTTTAAAAACGTGAAAATTTCAACCTATACAAGAAATTATTTAACACATGGCACTATCTGAAACAATATATTCTTTCCCGTCAACGAATTTTAAGCCCAATACTTTCTTGCCCAAACTATTAGTTTATATTCAGAAATCCATCTACCAAATTTTCTGCTATCAATTTATTCTAAACTTTCTCACGTTCTATACGAAACCAATAGTATCTATGTATAATTTTTGTGCTCCTGCATGATTTTGTTGCATGGACTTGCCTACGAATTCATCGATTGGAAGAAATCCGCGTTATTTTTTGCATACTTCAACTTATCTATTAAGAACTCCATGGCTTCAACTGTTTCCATTGGGCTTATAATTCTGCGCAGAATCCACATCTTTGATAGAACTCCTCTATCTTTTATGAGCAACTCTTCTTTGCGTGTACCAGATCTGTTGATATCAATTGCAGGGAAAACTCTTTTGTCAGACAATTTTCTGTCAAGAACTATTTCTGCATTACCGGTCCCCTTAAATTCCTCAAAAATCACATCATCCATACGTGACCCCGTTTCAATCAACGCTGTTGCTATGATCGTAAGGGAGCCCCCCTCCTCTATGTTCCTTGCTGCTCCGAAAAATCTTTTAGGACGTTGTAGCGCATTTGAATCAACGCCGCCAGTCAGAACCTTTCCAGAAGAAGGGGTAACTGCGTTGTAAGCTCTTGCTAGTCTGGTTATAGAATCCAGTAAAATTACAACATCTCTTTTGTGCTCTACCAGCCGTTTTGCCTTTTCTATAACCATTTCCGTAACCTGAACATGCCTTACAGCCGGTTCGTCAAAAGTTGAACTAACAACTTCCCCCTTGACCGATCTTTGCATGTCAGTATTTTCCTCCGGTCTTTCATCTATCAATAAAACTATGAGATATACATCAGGGAACTTTGCTGTTATAGAGTTTGCTATAGCTTGCATCATAACAGTCTTTCCAGTCCTCGGGGGAGCAACAATTATGGCTCTTTGCCCTTTCCCTATTGGCGCCACCAAATCTATAATGCGCTGTGTAAAACCATTATCTTTTTGGCCGGATCGTTCAAGCTCTAAAGCCAACATCTCATCTGGATACAACGGAGTTAAGTTATCAAAATTTGTTCGTTTTTTTATATTTTCGGAACTGTCAAAATTAACCTTATCGATTCTCATCATCGAAAAATATTTTTCTCCATCTTTGGGAGCTTTTATTTGGCCTTCTATTGTATCACCAGTCTTGAGCCCCATTTTCTTCACCAGAGCTGGCGCAACATATATATCGTCCGGTCCTGGCAAATAGTTAGATTCAGAGTATCTTAGAAAACCAAAACCGTCTTGTAAAACTTCCAACACCCCCGCCCCGAATATTGGAGTATCGTTTTCGGACATTTTTTTCAGTATAGAAAAAACTAGATCTTGCTTCCTCATAATATGAGGATTTTCTATATCATGCTCAATAGCACACTCAAGCAAGTATGCAAGCGATTTATTTTTTAATTCCTGAAGATTCATTTGTTCCTTTTTTAAATAGATAAACGCGCAAAATTCAACAACGACGAACAGAAAAACATTGATTGAAACCACGGCTAAGTGTACAGTGACTGTACAATGGCGTACACGCATAAATCAACATTTTTTTGGTAAGAAATCATGAAAAAGAATATCCATCCAGAGTGCCACACAATTAAAATTGTCCTAACGAACGGAGAATCTTTCGAAACCAAATCTACGTTTGGCAAAGAGGGAGATACGATCAATCTGGATATAGATCCACTAACACATCCTGCTTGGACCGGAGCTGGCCATAAATTGGTTGATACTGGCGGACAAATTAGCAGGTTCGGAAAAAGGTATCAGAATTTCGGCATCAAATAACAAAATACACAATTTGAGAAACCTCAACGTTGCTGTCGTTTTCCGGGAAAAAGTGGAATATTGGCGAAGTTGCTAGCGATTGTGACGTTGGTAAGATAGTAAACATCTTCAACATACCGGAAGTAATAGCTAGGCTGTTAATTAACAGGGGGCTTCAGCGCGTTGAAGATATTGAGGGTTTTCTAAATCCTAAGATAAAAAATCTTATGCCAGATCCATTGTTTTTGGTAAATATGGACAAAGCGGTCAAAAGGATTGTTTACGCCATCGAAAAACAAGAAAAGATATTCATTCTTGGCGATTACGATGTCGATGGGATAACTTCAACGTATCTGCTCGTGCAATACCTAAAATCAATAAAAA
>JAIRYO010000044.1 GCA_031267725.1 Holosporales bacterium
CGCTTTTAAGAAAAATAATACTAACTTTAAGCCAGGATTAACAATTAGCAATAGATCGTTTTCCCCCGTTAAGAGTAATCCTATTCCTAACAACTCTAAGCCTAAGATCAATCCTATTAACATCCCCCCTCTCGTTCCTAGCAATAGATCGTTTTCCCCTGTTAAGAGTAATCCTATTCCTGCCAAAAATCCCCTTATCAGCTTTAAGAAAAGTAATACTAACTTTAAGCCAGGATTAACAATTAGCAATAGATCGTTTTCCGCTCCTAAGCGTAATACTGATATTAATCCTAGTAACAAGCAGTCCTCTATTGGTTTTAACAGTAATAATCCTAATATTAAGCCTATCAACAGGTCCTCTAACGGTTTTGGCAATAGATCGTTTTCCCCTGTTAAGAGTAATCCTAATCCTGCCAAAAATCCCCTTATCGGTTTTAACAAAAGTAATTCTAATATTAGATTTGGTAAGCCCACTGTCGTTAAGTCTGATAAGCCCACTGTCGTTAAGTCTGGTAAGCCCACTGTCGTTAAGTCTGGTAAGCTCCCTGTCGCTACTGGTAATAGATCGTCTTCCGCTTCTAAGCGTAATATTGGTATTAATTCTAGTAACAAGCAGTCCTCTTCTGTTAATATGCATGTCCCTAAAGTGAAATTCGATTTAAGGCCTGCTCCCCTGTCTCCTGAGCGCTCACTGCAGTTAAGTGTCAAGCCTTTGGCAGATGCTATCCAGAGAGGTGTGGGGAATATGTCTAGCGCGCTGACTGACCATTTTAGCAATTTTTCTGGAAATCAAGTTAGGAATGGTGATACGCTATCCTTTTTCGAACTTTCGTTTGAAGAGCTTTTCTCTAAAATTGAAAAAGGTTTTGATGAAATTGCAGTAAAAACGTTGCTCAGTTATGCCAATGATATCTCGAGGGAGGGAAATGGAAATTGCTCCAGACATATTTTAGATCAAGAAATTTTTAAAAGGATAGAGTTGCTTGAAAGAATAAGAGCTGAAATTCAATCTTTTATAGGCCGTCTACAAGAAGATAATGAAGGTGGTATGGTAATTCCCGAGCGGGAGGAATCTAAGGCTAAATTCCTGCTGTCCCTTCAAGAAAAGTTTGATGCTCTTTATGAAAAGCGTTCCGCTAACTTTTCGATTGACGCTGAAGAGTCTGTTATTGACATTATGCTTGTAGACTTTGTTGAGTCCTTGCGTAAACTTACCCCTACCTCTGACTTTAAGAAAATGGATACGGTTGGCAAGCTATATCTTTCAAGAATCGATAAAATGCTGGATGACGTTAATGGACAGTTAGTCATTACTGAGCAGATCCACGGTGATGAATCGCAATTACTTCTACTACTTAGATCAACTGGGTTACAAAGGCTTAAGAAGCAGATGGAAATCTTCCTCTTGCTGTTTGGCCCCCGTAAAGATAGTTCGGTCAAAAATTCATTAGAAGAAGCTGGGGTTACTGTTAATCAGCTAGAGAAGGATTATGATGAAATCTGCTCCCGATTAAACAATGAGATGCGAACAAAGTTTTGTGATTTGATTAAGGCAAGGGATGTGGTTCTCGATGCTCTAGGAAGCTTATTTGAGCCATCCTTTCCTGAGCTTAGCTTTGAAACTGGGGAAGAATAACCTCCTCATTCGTCTAGTCTTTTAGGAGGGGGAGGGGGAGGAATAGGAAGTCTCTTTTAATGGAGACTTCCTGTTGCTTTGTGGAGGAATGCTCGAAAGCGTTTCCTTGCTCAATGCAAAGTTTTATTGCTGATACATTTGTTGATGTTTTTAATCTCTTTTTTCATGTTGCCCTTTCTAGCTTATTGATCTAAATCATTCTATGATTCCCCACCTCCTTCATGCGATTTAACTAAGTGGCTGGTCATACTCTTTTAGGAAAGGGGAGGAGAGGCGCGTTTGGATCGGAATTGAAAAAATGATAAAAGAGACTGAGGCCTTTTAAGCATCAGCCCTCGATGTAAACAAGTTTCTTGCTGTTTAATCCCTTAATTAAGATAAAACTAATCGTTGAATTCCTAAGGGGACGACTATTTTATCTTTTCTGGACCTTTCTCAATTTCAGAAAGTAATTGGTTAAGCTCGACCGCTTGCAGCATAGAAGTCATTCCATTTTTAGAAATAAAAATTGCTGGCACTATCGGAATTCCTAAACTTTCTGCAAGGGCTCCATTGTTGGCTAAACTCTTTTCTGCATCAGGAAGCATCTTTTCAATTTCAGCAACATCAAAACCAGCGAATTTTAAAGCATCTTCGATTATTTGCTTATCCATTTCTCCATCTAGTGAAGTAATTTTATCAATAAAAGAAAGGGCTTTTTGTGGATTTTTCCCATATGCCGCAATAAAAAGTTTTGCTAGAACGAACGAATCATCTCCAAGAACGGCGACCGGAATCAATTTAAAACACGCATCTTTTTTAGAGCCTATCAATTTTACCATGCTCTTTAAAAATTCAATGCAGTGCTTACAAAGAGGATCGAAAAAACAAGTTAGGGAAACTTTAGAAGTAAGTTTTCCAAACTGTAAACTTTGTTTTGAAATTTCCGTACTTCTTTTGGAAATCTCAGAGGATAAATTCTTTATAGCATCTTCACGCTTTCTCATCATTCCTTCGTTCATACTGTCCATAAGGAATTGAGGATCTTGTTTAATAGCATCAAAGAGGATACTTTTAATCTTTTCATCAGTTACAGGCGGATTTGATTGAACAGAATTTTTAGAATGAAAGCAAGCAAAGGCAGATGTGGCCAATGCTAAGCCCGATACGAGCAAATTTATCTTACAAGGCGAATTTTTATTATTCATAAAAGGTCTCAAAAGCACCAAAACTTAATCAAAGTTACCCTCGATCTTCAAAAATATCAAGAGGGAAAACAGCCTTTGAGAAATTTTTTATAGTTCAATTAAGTTATATCTCTTTATACGTTAAACAAATATCGGTTTCATACATTCGTATATTGTTGCAGTCTGTGCCGCTTCCTTTGCTTCGCATGAAACGCGGGACCACTTCATTATATTCTTAATTAAGGGCGGGGGCTTACTCACCTGTAATAAAAAATGCAGAGTTAGTTTTCGTCTATGAATAATCGTGGATCCTGAATGCTCTGTTCAGGTTTGGTCATGCAGGATTCATGGGTATCAATAGATAAAACTAACTCCGCGCCTTTTGTTTCAAATCATATGAACGTATACATGTAAAATAAATAATTATTTGATAACTTTTTATATTTTTTATAGAATGACACCATGTTGTACATGGTAGTTGCCCAAAGGGTATCATGAGTTTGGATCCAAGATTAGAACAATTTAAAAACAAAATGGCGATGTCTCTCGATTCCTTTTCCAGGGAGTTATCTGGGATTCGTACAGGCAGAGCATCTACTGCGCTTCTTGAACCCATAAAGATTGAGGCTTATGGAGGAATGATGCCGCTTAATCAAGTTGGAGCAATTTCTGTTTTGGATTCAAGGATGTTATCAGTTAATGTTTGGGATAAAGATCTTGTAAAAGCTGTGGAAAAGGCGATAAGAGAGTGTGGGGCATGTTTAAATCCCGTCGTTGATGGGCAGGTCGTCAAAGTTCCGATTCCTCCACTTTCAGACGAAAGACGGCGGGAGCTCTCCAAGTTAGCGGCAAAGTATGCTGAAGATTCAAAGGTATCTTTGAGGAATGTGAGAAGAGACGCCATGGATTTCGTCAAGCATTTGGAGAAAAATGATGAAGTTAGCGAAGATGAGATGAGAAAATTATCGAATTTCGTACAAGAGCTGACAGATGATTTTTCTAAAAAGGTGGATTCTCTTCTTGCCATTAAGCAAAAGGATATAGTGCATATATAGGGATTAACTTAATGCGCAAATTATTTCATTATCCATTGTGTGCTTTTTCCAGGTGTGTGCGCTTTATGATGTCTGAAAAGCGACTTGATTATGAAATGGTTTATGAAGTCCCTTGGAAGCTTTCTGATGAACTATTTGAGTATAATTTTTCTGGAACTGTGCCTGTTTTCGTAGATATAAGTGGTACTGCTGTTTATGGGAACTCTGCGATTAGAGAATATTTAGAAGAGGTTTATTCTGAAATTAATTTATTGGGAAACGATCTTCAACAAAGAACGGAATCTCGAAAAATTGCAGATTGGTTTAATTTTACATTCCATAATGATGTTTATTATCCGATAATTCAGGAGAAGGTTTTGAAAAGGTTTTCTACTGACATAAACAGACAACCAGAGCCTGCACTCATAAGGCGAGCGGGAGGAAAATTAGCTTGCTATATGGATTATATATCATGGTTAATAGACCAGAGAAATTGGCTGGCAGGACGAGATTTTTCGATTGCGGATATAAGTGCCGCCTCTTTCATTTCTGTCCTGGATTACCTCGGAATAATTCAATGGGGTAAATATGAGCTTGTAAAAAGTTGGTATGCTAGAATAAAATCAAGACCGAGTTTTAGAAATATTCTGAGTGATAATCTGTCGCAGCTTCCTCCCGTGGCTGATTATTCTAATCTTGATTTTTGAAGGTAAAGTGTGTTTGATTTAGTTTTAATTTGTAATGAAGAGAAAATTTTTGAAGGAGAAGTTTTTGAGGTAAAAGTTGAAACGGAAGATGGGGTAGTGTCTATCCTTCCGAATCATCAGGCATATATGACAAGAATTGCAAAAGTTGTGTCCTATAGAACCAAACAGGACAAGCAACTATCAATCGAAATAGTAGAAGGCTTTGTCTACACAAATGGAAAAACTTGTTTTGTCGTCGTGGATAGGGCATAACCTCTTTAAGAATTCATAATCTCAGCTTCTCTATCTCATCTATAGATATCCCTGTAATATCAGATATGTTTTCAATAGCCCTTCCTTTTAGTAAGCTCCTTACTGCTACTTTTTTACGCCTTATCGCCAAAATTTCAAAGATTCGACATTGACGATTGATTTAAATTCTATTTATTAGTTTGTATAAAAAATTCGATTTCTCAAATAAATTTGGATTTTAACTAAAAATTAATCTCTTTTTTTTAAAATACATCATAAAGTAGATACATTCAGAATTTGACATGAAGATTGTTAAATATCTCCTTTGGCTGGGAGCGTTGATTATTGTAGTTTCCGGTATTTCTTTTCGTAAGAATGTAATGGAGATGCTGTTGCCTAGCGCCATAGACGTTGTCGATTCCTCCTCATCTGAAGCGTTCTTAACTCCATACAAGGATATTTTTTATCAATTTGAAAAACCACAACCAGAGGAGGATATCGATAAACAATTTGGGAGCCTTGAAGATATAGTAAAAAGGAGGGAACTCGTTATCTGCGCAATAAAAAATGAAAATAATCCCTGTTTTCAAATGAAAGTTGATGGCGGATATATAGGAGAGGACGTTAGGTTAGCCCAAGGGTTCGGTGAAATGCTTGGAGTTAAGGTCTCATATAGGATGATATATGACACATACGATGATGTTGTGGATGCTATAAAACGTGGAGAGGGAGATATAGGGATTGCAAAATTGTCATATACTCCAGAGCGATGTCGAAAGGTCTTATATACACTTCCATATGTAATATCAAGAAAGACGGTTTTGATCAACAGACTTGTTGCTGAAAAATATAACTCAGAAAATTTGGTTGGTATTCTAGACAATGAAGACGCGACAATAGCGGTTATGGAAAATACTTGCTATGGAAGTTTTGCAAAATCGTTATTTCCAAAAAGTAAAATAAAATTGGAAAAAAAATGGGAAAATGGGCTTATTCTTAAGCTCATAGAAGGAAAAATTATTGCGGCAATTCGTGATGAATTAAGAGTTAATCTGTTGCTGCATAGCAACCCCAACTTGCTTCTACGAATTCTTCCTTTGGTATTAAAAGACGAACATGACTCAATAGCAGCTGTGATAAACATGAAAGGGGGCGCTCTTGTTTCTTTCATAAATAAGTATTTGAGCTCGAATTATAAAATATCAACTTCCGCTCAATTGATGGAAAAATACAAGGAGTATATCAAATGAAAATATTTGATAATCGGAAGTTAATAGTTGATGTATTGGCAGCATTTTCCTTGCTGCTCTCTTTTGCTGTTGCTTGTGAGATATTCTACTCATCATATGCAAACAAAAATTTGATTCTAAAATTTGAGAAGGAGTATTATTCCAATAAAGTCTCGATAATGGCGTCCGAATGGTTGGATTCCTATTTCAAACAACTTGAACTTGTTATAAACATCTTATCTAAAAACGTTATCTCAAATTCTGAAGATGGCCATTTTGTAGGTTTTTCAGATTTTGAAAATTTGTTTAAAGAAGGCCTAAAAAATACCCCATTTACGCTAAGCTTTTACGTGACCCTCAGTGATGGAAGCTACCTACAGGTTAGACATACAGATGGTCTAAAAACTTTTCAAACCGACAAAGAGAAATTGCTTCCCAGTTATGCCAAGTATGCCATAAGGAAAATGGAATTCTCACCGGACAAAAAATTGATTGAGTCGTGGGAATATCTTAATGAAGATTTCACATCAATATCAAAAGAATATCTTAAAAAAATCCAATATGATCCGAGAAAACGCGGATGGTATGTTAAAGCCGAGCTAAATAAAGGAGTAACGTGGAGTGATGCATATATCCTTATAACAACAAAGCTTCCAGGAGTGACTTTATCTACTCCCATTTTTAATTTTTCAGAAAAATCTATAAAAGGGGTCATTGCTATTGATTTCGCTTTAACGGATTTCAGAGAGCTTCTTAAAAATGTTACAACGACGGAAAACTCGAATGTATACCTCATAAACAACAAAAACGAGATAATTGCATCATCCTCTAATTTAAAAAATTTAAGGGAAAATTACGAGAAATCTCATATCAGTGATTCCGTCGATAATCCATTTGTATTTTTTGAAATTGCTTCCTGTGGGGATAGGGTACTGCAAGAAGCGGCAAAAAATCTATTGGGGACAAATGAGTATCATTCAACCTTTTGTGTTGATGGCAAGGGGTACGTAGCCTCCATTCAAAAATTGACAAGATTGCCCGTTTCGATATTATCTATAGCTCCTCAGTCTGATTTTACCGAAGATTTTGAAAAAGTGCAGCGTAGCATGTTTATCATATCTATTTTTGTATTCCTATTATCGGTCGGGGTTGTATTTCTGCTTTCGAAGAGAATTTCTTCTCCAATTGTTAAACTTTGCAAATCTGCCAAAGCTATCGAAGCTATGGAATTGGCTGATTATCCTATCCCACCAAAATCAAAAATTTTTGAAATTCGAAAATTAGCGATGGCAATGGATTCTATGAAGCTTAGTGTTGCAACATTTGCAAAATATGCTCCAAAGGATTTAGTAAAAAAACTTTTATTAAATGGAGTGCAGCCAGAAATTGGTGGCAAAACCGAGGAAATCACAATCATGTTTTCAGATATAGAGAAATTCTCCGTAGTTTCTGAAAAACTTCCTGCAGAGTATTTACTCCTCCATTTATCGGAATATTTTGATGAGCTTACAAAAAAAATAATGGAATACAACGGAACTATAGACAAATATATTGGGGATTCAATAATGGCAATTTGGGGTGTTCCAAATCAGGATGAAAATCATGTTGTAAATGCATGTTATGCCGCCTTGAGTTGTCAGTCAATTCTTAAAAAACTAAAAGAGAAATGGGCTCCTCTTGGAAAGCCATCTTTGCCAACAAGAATAGGTTTGCATACCGGTATAGCCGTTGTCGGTAATATTGGCTCTCAAGACAGAATGAATTTTACCGCAATTGGAGATTCTGTAAATATAGCCTCTCGTTTAGAGGGGGCGAATAAGGTATATGAAACCAGAATTCTCGCCTCTGAATCTGTTGAGAGTATTGCTAAAAATTGCATACTGTTCAGAGTTATAGATAAGGTTGCAGTGAAGGGGCGTTCTTCTGGAATTGTAATTTTTGAGCCGCTTTGTGCGATGAAAAATGCTGAAAATGCCGAATACTACAAACTAATTGAATTGAGCTCAAAGTCAAAGGAGGCTTTTGAACTTTATCAAGAAAAAGATTTTAAAGCTGCATTGAGAATATACAAAGAAATAGCAGCGGCCTTTCCAGATAAATCAAAACCGATAATTCCACTGATCAATAGATGTAAAATGTTTATTTCTGCCCCTCAGGAAGATTGGGATGGAATTAATAGGTTATTTGAAAAATAGGAGATAGACATGAAATTCATATCGGAAAGAATTTTAAACAGCGGATATACAATGGTAGGGAGCGGAGTTTTAGCAATTATCGTTGGAATATTTTTTCCTTCTATCGGAAATTCTTTGAAAGAATGTGGCAACATATTTCTGACATTCATTTCTATTTCTATTATCCCAATTGTTTTTTCCTCGGTTACCTGCAGCGTTATTAGATTAATAACAGAAAAATTGCATGGCATAACTGTTTCAAAGATTATTTTGATATTTATGACTTCGCTTATTTTTGCTGGAAGTGTAGGTGTTATTGTGGAAAAAATAATGAATCCCGGGGCTAGTATGATTGATTCGGAGGTTATTACAAATATGATATTTCAAGACGTTCAAAAATTGACGCCGGTACTATCAATTTATGAACCACTGAACTCTATCCAAAAATTTTCATTTTCAAATTTTCTAGAAACTTTACTTCCTCGAAATCCATTTGCCGCTTTTGCAGCAGGAAATGTGATTCAAATATTATCTATTTCAATTTTGATTGGGATATCAGTTGCGCATTTTCCTGAAGCTAAAAAAGCTATGGTTCTCAGATCACTTAACATACTTATGGAAGTCTTTAGACATATCTTAAAGATACCAACAAAAGTTTTACCTATCGGAATGTTTTTTCTTATAGCAAGCAACTTATCCAAAATAAAAATTTATGATTTATTTGCAATGAAATCTTTTTGTTTAAGTGTTTTAACTGTCTTCGCACTGATAATAGCCGCCTCCATTCTAATATTGGCTGTTTATAGTCCGATAAATTTAAAAGAATCTATTTTATCTTTGAAAAAATCTATCATTATCGCTTTTTCAACCTGCAGTAATCAAGCCGTATTACCGTTTTTGACTCAAGCGTTAAAAAACGATTTTAAACTATCTGAGGATGGTGTTGATTTGGCAATTCCTATTGGAATCACAATGTGCCGAACCAGTAATGTGGCATATTATGCATTTGTTTCGCTTTTTATCGCTTCGATCTATAACGAACCTATCTCAACTTATCAATACTTTTTCATCATATTCGGTTCGATAATTACGAGCTTTTCGGCCTCTGGCGCTTCGGGGATTGTTGCAATTACTATGATTTCAATAATTCTTGATCCCCTAAATTTGCCGATAGATTCAATTTTAATAATCCTTATCGCAGTTGATCCCATTATCGAGCCATTTAGGACTATCACATCCCTGTTGATGAATGCCGCAATATCATGCTTTATTGTAAATACAAGGAAAGAGAGGGCTAATGCGCATAAATAGTTTTAAGGCTATTGGCTTTGATAGCAAATTCTGGAAAACACCGAATTCAGAGATATTTAATAATCTTGATACTGTAAACAAGATTCAAACAACAGAAAACGTTATAACCTTTCTAGACGATCAAATTTCAAAAGGGGTTGCTAAGATTGATAGCTGCCCTGCTATATATGTTTTGAGATTAACTAACCACTTTAAAAGCGTTATCTCAATAGTCGCCGAAATTGATTATAACGATAGATTAGCCCTTTTCCCTAATGAAAAAACCGATTATAAAAAACTGGAATGTTATAAAAAATTTTTTAATCGATACAGATTGCAAACCACGCCAGTTTTAACCTTTTATAAAAGCGAAACCCCTATAAAATTACTTGTAGAAAAGATTATATCAAATGTTCCAAGTAGTATAGCCGACATCAGAGGAACACTTTATGAATTGTGGAAGGTGAGAGAACAAAAGGAGATAATTGAAATTCAATCAAATTTTAGAAATATCAACAAACTTTATATTGCTGATGGACATCACCGTTTTTCTATATTCAATGACAGTACGTTGAAACTTTCTTCCAGAATTATGATTGCTATAACTGATTCAAATTCGATACTTCTCAAAAGCTGTCACAGAGTTATAATGGGGAATATTAACCCTGACTGGATGAACGCCATTTCCAATTTTGCAGTTGTTAAATTTGTTGAGGACTGCGGGACGTATGGCAAAAATAATATTGTTTTAAAATTTCGTGATGGAAAGAGTTTTGAGATAATTGCAAAACATGGCAATGGATATTTTCATGATATGGTAAAGAGGGATATCATTGAAGGAGCTTTTAAGGTTTCCGATTATGAAAACTCGGTTTTTCCAATTCCCGGCACCTTTTCAATTCACGAATCAAAAAGGATTTTTGAACTATACCAGGGCAGCTCCGCAATAATATTCGTTCCCCACATCTCAATTACCGATTTTTTAAACGTGGTTGATTCTGGAGAAAAACTTCCGCCAACTTCAACTTGGTTTGAACCGAAAGTAACGGATGGGTTTATAGTGAGAAGGTTTTGATTTTAGCATCTTTTATTGCAATTTGCTTTGCCCCACGTGTTTCAAAATATGCCATCTTGCTTATGAATTTATAAGCTAAAAGGGAGAGGCATTGCTTGAGAACTATTTAATCTTTAAAAATGTTCCACGTGGAACATTGTTAATTTTATTTTTTAGCACGATTTTTTTAGGGAGAACTTCCCTATTTTGTGGAGTATGCGCAATTCCTCTAGGCAACGCTATATTCGTCTTACCAGTTACAGTTTTGCTTTTGAGTTCTAATCTCAATTTAGAAATTTCTTTCTCCATAGTAGTCTTAGTGGTCTTCAAGGAATCCCTCTCCTTCTTAAAAGCATCCCTTTCCTTTTTTAAAGTAGTTCCTGTGCTCTTCAAAGAATCCCTCTCCTTCTTAAGAGTGTCTCTTTCCTTTTTCAAAGTGGTTTCAGCATTCTTCAGAGATGCCAGCTCTTTTTTAAGGGCATCTACTTTTACTTCTAAAGTGTTTTTTCCTGCTGCTAAATCGAACAACTCCCAATCTTTTTCATCTATAAAATTTTGCATATTCTCTAATTGCCAATGCTTATCGAGTAGCAATTGAGCAAGATCTTTTGCCAATGGATCATTTTTCGTGAATTTTTCCAATTCTGAAATTTGATCAAATTTTTCATTTTCTCGAGGTACTAAATCGCCTGATTTTATCGTTGCCGCTCTAAAGTTACTGCCTATTTTCCAATCAAATAGCTCATCGCTGTTTAAGGGCAAATTCGCAGCGTACATATCAAACCAATTTGTACTAACTGTTATAGTTGTTAGAAAAATGATAAATCTATTCAACAAAATCATCTATCTTTTCCTTTTTAGAAAATAGATCTCCCCTTAATATTAAGGATACTCCCTTACCTCAATAAAGAAAAGGAGGGAGCTTAACTTTGTAGCCTTTTGTCTCAAAAAATTTTCGGAAATTAAATTACTTTTGTTTTTTTATTTCTTTTCTGATTTGGTATTATCGGTAAATGAGGTATAATTCTCTGTTCGGGTTGATGCCATCCAAAAAACAAATATCAGTTGGAAGCGTGAAAATTGGCGGGGGGGCTCCGATTTCGATTCAGAGTATGACGAACACGAACACTGAAGATGTTGAAGCAACGAGCGCTCAAATTCGATTGGCTACGAATGCAGGCTGTGATTTGATAAGGGTTTCTTGCCCCACATCAGAATCTACTGCTGTTCTTAAGAAAATTTTAAAAAATTCAAAAATTCCGGTTATAGCAGATATACATTTCAACTACAAAAGAGCGATTGAAGCAATAAAATCCGGCGTTCACTGCGTTCGGATAAACCCGGGAAATATGTCAAAAATTGGAATTATGGAAATAGTAAAAGCGGCAAAAGATCATGGAGGCTCTATAAGAATAGGCATCAATTCCGGATCGATTGAGAAAAGTATTCTTTCTCGATACAAAGAGCCTTCCGCGGAAGCTATGGTAGAAAGCGCAATTCTGAATTGTAAAAAATTGGAAGATTTAGGGTTTTTTAATTTTAAGGTTAGCGCTAAATCTTCTGATGTTAGGGCATCAGTTATGGCATGCAGACAACTTAGTAAGCTTATAGACTATCCTTTACATCTCGGCATAACCGAGTCTGGTGCATTGTTCCCTGGAACAATAAAATCAGCAATTGGAATAGGAAGCCTTTTGCTCGATGGAATTGGAGATACGATTCGTGTATCTTTGTCTTCCAACATTACCAATGAAATCAAGGCCGCACGACAAATTTTAAAATCTTTAAGTCTTTTGGATAACTGTATAAACATCGTTTCTTGCCCAACCTGTTCCAGAACTCTTATTAGCATAATTAATATTTCAGAGAAACTTGAGGATTATTGCGAATCGATGAAAAAACGACTAAAGATCTCTATTTTAGGATGCGGTGTGAATGGAGTAGGAGAAGCTATGAATTCGGACATCGGCGTTTTTGGTTTTCAAAAAGGAATGGCTAAAATATATTTAAGAGGTATGGAATACAGGATAGTTAAAGACTCAGAAATCCTTAAGCTAGTTAAATGTTTAATTGATGAGTTTTAGGCTTTGCAACTACTCTTCAAATTGTTGTTAATACATTGGGCAAATGGCTTTCAGATCCATTATTTATAAATAAAATTTCAAAAAATACGATTAATTTATAAAATTTAAGTAAAAAATATCTAATTTAGGTATTGATAATATAAAATTAGGCATGATAGAATTCTAGGAAAGTAGATACGGATTTTGGAATAAAGCACACATCATGAATTTCATTATCCGTCTACTTTTCCTATTTTTCCCCCTTTATTTGACGAACTTTACACTATTAAAAGCAACTAGCAAGCAGCCTGAAATAACTATAAAAAACCTTCCTTCAAAAATTTCAAAAACTAACAAAGTGGAGGATATCGAAAAAGTTATATATCAATTGATTGATTTTTATGGGCTTTCGGAAGTATTGATATTTTTCGATTGTGATGATGTTCTATTTCAGTTTCGTGATTGCAATTTGAAAAAGCCTAATATAAAGGATTTTATCGAGAAATTCAAAAAATACTGTAATAAAACCGGAAAGGTCGACAGCTTTGAAAAAGGATGTCAATTACTGCGCACTCTTCCTCCAAGAGAACTTGTAGATCCTTTAATGCCAAAAATCGTTTCATCAATTATAAAAAAGGGAGGGACGGTTTTTTGCTTAACTCAATGCGCCTCTATTCCTGAGATTAGAAGCCTAAGAGTAGAAATGTTAAAAAGTTTCGGATACTCTTTTTGCCAATTAGGAGATAGTGTTAATGAAATGCAACTTAAGGTTTCTGAAAGTGAATTGGCCCCTAAATTTCTGCAACAAACGATAACTTTTCCAGTTTTTCAAGACGGAGTTGTATTTGCTGGAAGTGCGTCCAAGGGGGACGCAATGACTTCATTTATAGAATTGTTTTACAAGATTAATCCATTAAAAAAAGAAGGGGGAATACTCCTCATTGATGATTCCATGGATAATTTAATGGAAGTGGAAAAAGCCTGTAGAAAAGTAGGAAAGAATTGCTATCTCATCCTATACACAGCGACGGATGGAAAAAGTAATTTGGATGATGATCTTGCAGAATATCAGATGAGTCAATTGTGCGAAGGGAAATGGCCTTTGAACGGAGCGGATACGGACTCTCCAGTTTTTTGATAAACAAAAGCAAAGCGAATCAAAAAGTATCCTATGTGAACGCTCATGCCGGCTTTTGCCATTAAGTAATTCTCAGGTGTAAGACTAAATCTCTTCCTGTAAGTTTGGGGAATAAAATTGAAAGCATATTTTCTTATACTTTACGCCGCATTCTCTTCTTTTTCAATGATTAACGGCCTTATTTTTCCATTTACGACCTTTTCGTCAATTATCACCTCTTTCGCCTTTTTGTTATCCGGAATCTCAAACATAACATCGAGGAGTAAACTTTCAACTATGGATCTTAACCCTCTTGCGCCAGTTTTCTTATCGATAGCCTGTTTCACAATTGCTTTCAAGGCATTTTCCTTAAACGTCAACTTGACGCCATTCATATCAAATAAACCACTATACTGTTTTAAAATGGCGTTTTTGGGCTCTGTCAAAACTCTGATTAAATCTGTATCACTAAGATCATCAAGAGTTGCGACAACGGGTAGCCTTCCGACAAATTCTGGAATTAAACCAAAGGTCAAAAGGTCTTTAGTTTCCACTTCTCTGAAAAGCTCTCCAATTTTCCTATCCGCAGCTTTTCTAACATCTGCTCCGAACCCAATACCTGCTTTCTTTCCTCGAGACGCTATTACCGCTTCAAGACCGCAAAATGCACCACCACATATAAACAATATGTTTGTAGTATCAATTTGCAAAAAATCTTGCTGAGGATGCTTTCTGCCTCCTTGAGGAGGAACAAATGCAAGAGTTCCTTCTATTATCTTTAAAAGCGCCTGTTGAACGCCTTCACCTGAAACATCTCGAGTTATCGATGGATTTTCGGATTTTCTCGTTATCTTATCAACCTCGTCTATATATACGATCCCTTTTTGGGCTTTCTCAACGTTATAATCTGAAGATTGTAGCAATTTCAAAATGATTGTTTCAACATCTTCGCCAACATATCCTGCTTCAGTTAGTGACGTTGCATCGGCCATGGCGAATGGAACATTGATTACTTTCGCCAAAGTCTTTGCTAAAAGTGTTTTTCCGGATCCAGTCGGGCCAATTAGCAATATATTTGACTTAGCGATACTAACGTCCGGAAACTCCGTAGATTTACAGTTGAGCATTTTATAATGATTATAAACTGCGACGGATAAGACTCTTTTTGCTGTCTCCTGACCTATAACGTGCTCATCGAGTTTTGAAAAAATTTTGGAAGGAGTTGGGAAATCTTCAATTTCAACTTTTGCAGCTCCAGTATCTCCCTTGTTTATTACCTCAGAACAAAGGGCAATACACTCATCGCATATAAAAGCAGTCGTTCCTGCTATCAACCGTTTCACTTCATCTTGAGCTTTACCACAAAATGAGCAATACACAATCTCATCTTTACCTGAACCACGAACCATCTTACACCATTCCCAGCAAAAAAACCTCCACCTCTGCCAATATTACCTCCAAAACATATAAAAAAGAGTTAACATTTTATCTTTTTCCTTTTCTTTATAACCTCGTCAATTAGCCCGAATTCAAGAGCATCTTCGGGCGACATAAACCTGTCCCTTTCCATTGCGCTGTTTATCACCTCTATACTCTGTCCTGTATTTTCAGCATAAATCATATTTAAACGTTCCCTCATGCTTAGTATTTCTCTAGCGTGAATCTCTATGTCAGTTGCTTGCCCATGGGCTCCTCCAGAAGGCTGATGAATCATAACTCTCGCATTTGGAAGAGTGGCCCTCTTTCCTTTCGTGCCAGAACAGAGCAATAAGGAACCAGCAGAACAGGCCTGTCCCACACATAAAGTTGCGACATCACATTTTATATATCTCATTGTATCAAGAATGGATAGGGCGGCTGTAACAACTCCTCCTGGAGAGTTTATATACATACTTATGTCCTTCTCTGAATCCTCAGCTTCCAAAAACAACAGCTGGGCGCAGATAAGTGAGGCCATCTCATCATAAATCTGCCCTGTCAAAAACACTATTCGCTCTTTGAGAAGGCGTGAATATATATCATACGATCTTTCTCCGCGGCTCGTTTGCTCAACGACTATTGGAACGAAACTCAACATCTTATCTCCTAAAATAATCAACTCTCAAGAAGTTTATCAATAATTTCTTCTACTTCCTTTTTTGTTTTGGCAACTTCTGTCACTTTAGCCTTGGAAATCAAAAAAGAAATGACCTTTCGTTCTATTATTTCAGCTTTTCTATAGTTAAACGCGTTAGGATTTTTTGAATAATACAAAAGTATCTGTTCTCTCATTTCAGGATTCTCGCTTATCTCTATCGCTATCGAATCCTGAACTTCTCGATCAGTTACGAAGATTTTTTCCTTTTGAGAAATTTTATTCAAAACATACCCGAGTAATACTCTTCTACGAACAACCTCTTCACACTCTTTTCTGAGATCTGATTCTGTCTTTTTTTCTACCTCTTTCCCCTCCTTTATGTCTTTTTCCTCTTCTTTTTCGTATTCTGCCTTTATCCCGTTTACGATGATTTCCATTTCTCTATCGAGAATACTTTTTGGTAACTCAAATTCATACTGCTTTTCCAAAACTTCAAGAATTTGGCTTTTGTGATACATAAATGCCTTAGTATCAATGTGTTTCTCAAGCCTTTCTTTTATCGTAGCGTCTAGATCTTTGAGATTTTTGAATCCAGATCTCTTTGCAAACTCTTCAGGAGGAAGGTCGGTTAGTGCTTTTTTTACAGATTTAATTAACAGTTTATATGTTAAATTTTTGTCATTTGCAGAAACAAATTCGAACGAATCTCCAGCTTTTTTTCCTATAATTCCTTTGATAAATTCATTTTCATCTGGAGTAATTTCAGGGACTATGATTGTGTCATCAAAGCTCTTCTTTCTGCTTTCCACCCCATTGTTATAGCAAACAGCTATATACGAAACTTCGTCTCTTACTTTTATCACGTGTTCTGATTCTGCTTTTTCATAAATTGGAGAGTTAATCATCAGACATTTTCTATTTTCTTCAATTTCGCTATCTTCCACCTTGGGGAGAATTTTTGTTACCTCAAGTTCATAGGGGTGAAGTTCAAACGAAGGGGCCTTTTCGATCATCAACTTCAAATTGATACCTTTTCCCTTTTCATAACGATTTTCGAATAAGTAAGCCGGCTTCACAGCCAAATGTTCAGCTTTTGATTCCCTTATCACCATATCGCATGCGACGGAAGCGAGGGAATCTAGCACATCTTTCACAACTCTCCATTCGACGTTTTTTCTGACGATATCAAGCGGAACGTGCCCCGGTCTAAAACCTTGCATTTTGAATGTTTTAGCTTTTTTTTTGACGGCATTCTTTATCTGATTTTCAACTTCCTCAGCTGAAAAAATCACTCTATATTCATAGCTTAATTCACCAACTTTGATACTTTCAAGATTCATAAAAAATTCCTTTCCCAGCGCCCCAGGTAAACAACCTAAGCATGCGTTTAAGTTAAAGAAATACGTCCTACCTAAAACAGAGTATCAGATATTTTATCCATGATCAACAATCGTTATAATTTTTAAAATAAAAATGATTAGCTAACCCCAGTTTTGTATAAGAAGCTGGGAAAAGCTTATTGGAATCGATAAAATACGCATTGAAGTTCAACAAAAGCATGCATGTTGTGATTCCGCTAGTAGAGATTTTCGCTTATATCGATGATAGAACACCGATAGAAAAACTAAAAATCTAAAGTTCAAAAAATGATAAATGGAAATAGCAATGGAAAATTTAGAGTAATCTTATCTTGAAAATTATCTACTTTTTCGATCAAAATGGTTTTTCGATTTTCTTGTTGAATTAAAAAAATAAATAAATGATATAATCCATGTGATAGATACAAGGATAGGTGCGTGCGTCGTGAATAAATCGTTTATAGAAAAATATGCAATTTTATTTTTTTCCGTTTTTTTGAGCTCTTGTTCAGTAAACCAAAGTGATGAAGGGGATCCTGAGTTAATGAAACTTGAAAGCCAGGTCGGGTCTCAAAACTTTAACCCGAATCAAAAATATCTTTATGGTGATACACTTCTTCACAAGGAGGCGCATCGTAAATTTAAAAAGCCAAACTTTAGAATTATGCAAAATCTCGTTAAACTTGGAGCGAATGTCAATGGCAAGAATGATAACGACGATACTCCACTACATGTCTGTCGCGATTTAGCTGCAGCCAAGCTGCTTGTTAAAAATGGGGCAGACCTTAATGCAGTTAATAAACAAGGCTATACACCGCTTGACAGTATCTGCGATGAAGCTGCACGTTTAGCTTATTTTGAACATGACAGTATCGATTGGATTGTTGATGTTGTGGAATACTTATTAAATCTTGGTGCTAATTTTTCCAAAAAGTTTAAATTAGCTAACCTTGAATGCAAGCGTTTAGTTTTACTCGTTTTGGAGCACGGTGGAAATATACATTTAACGCTCTTTGAATTACGTAATCCCAAAATGATAAAATTTTTGGTTAATTCAAAACTGGTTGACATAAACGAGGTAGATAAAAATGAAAAAACTCCATTGCATATCGCAGTTGAATACGGTTGGTCAGAATCTGTTGAAGCGTTACTAGAATGCGGTATGAAAGGATCACATACCCTACTTGAATTCGCTAAAGCGAACGAAATAGCCAACAAGGACGAAATTATAAAGTTGTTACAAAAACATGTTACCCCTTAACAATAGCATGTATACGTTCACCATGATATATAGCAATCTCTGAATATTGCTTGGAGGACTTGGTAATCTATATGTAAAGGGAGAAGGTATCGCTTATATATCTTGTCTAAAGCATTATAGAAAAAATACACAAATCATTTAACATGGTTTACGGTCTATTCAGGCTGGGACCAGGCGGGAGTTGTGTTATGTTTGAGGTTGGGTGAGGGGTTCTCAAGCTTTTAAACCAATTGTTTCACATTTTATCAATATCTCAAGGCAGATAGGGCTAATTCGCGCAGATTATTGTTATCACGTTCTTTTTCGAAAAGTTAATAAAAAGGTAAAATTTATGGCATTGTTAAAAATACATATGATAGAATCAATGGCAAATTAGTTTTTCTAGGCCATGGTGATATGAGTTTAGTTGGGATTAACTTTTCAGTTCACAAAGAAGGATATAGGTTTATTGCAATTGGTGGGCTGGTATCGTTTATTTTTACGTTTTTTTCATCTTTTTTAGCTTGCATATGTGTTGTATTAACTTTGTTTTGCGCCTTCTTTTTTAGGAATCCAAAAAGGGTTATTCCTATGAATCCCGATTTAATCGTAAGTCCAGCGGATGGGGTAGTTACTGGAATTGCCCATGAAATTCCCCCTCAAGAATTGGAGCTCGAAGGAGAAAAAAGATATAGAGTAACGATATTTTTAAGCATTTTTAATGTACACATGAACAGACTGCCGGTATCAGGGAAAATAAAAAAAGTTGTTTATCAACCTGGGTCTTTTTTAAATGCAGCTCTCGAGAAATCTAGTATTTTTAATGAAAAAAACACGATAGTTGCCGAACTAGAAGGTGATTCTAAAAGTCTCGTTGCGTTCTGCCAAATCGCTGGGATGATCGCAAGAAGAATTGTATGCGACGTTCATGAAGGCCAGGAAATTAAAAAAGGAGAGGTTTTTGGATTAATAAGGTTCGGCAGTAGATGCGATGTTTGGCTTCCCGTTGGAACAATACCTCAAGTTATTGTTGGACAAACGATGATTGGAGGAGAAACTGTTTTGACTGATGTTTCTATAAAAAAAGGAACTCTTAGAGAAGGAACGATGATATAAATGTTCGATTTCGGAGTGGTAGCTGATTTTGTCAAAGAATGGGGATATATCGCGGTCTTAATTGGCTCTATATTTGAGGGGGAAATCGTCCTAATTACGGCGAGCGCTTCAGCTACTTTAGGCTATCTTTCAATATACAAAATATTTCTTGTTGCCTTTTTAACGACCGTAGTAACAGATCAGGTATTATTCTTGATTGGCTACAAGTTTGGCACAGATTGGGCAGTCAACCGATTTCCAAAGGTTAAAAACATAAGAAACAGGATTTTTGCAATGCTTCACAAAATGGATGTGCTATTCATACTTGCTTTTAGATTTATTTATGGAATAAGAACTATAAGTCCACTTATCATCGGATCTGCTAGAGTTCGTCCTGTCCGTTTTGTATTCTTCAATATTTTATCGGGGTTTTGTTGGGCGTTTGTCTGCTGCTTTTTAGGGTATGTTATAGCTGATGTTGTCATCGACGGAAAATTTGATACTGTTCCAGCGGTTTTGGCTATTTCTGGAATAATAACAGTTTTGATCGCAGCTATTGCCCTATTCGCCAAATTTCGTCAAAAAAATCGCTCTGTATAGTTTAACCCCAGTGTCATAGAATGCCTTCTTCATATCTTTCAACCAAGCTTTTCCTGCTTCTTATACGAAACTGGGATTAACATACTCTAGAGGCTTAATACTATTACCTCCTTATCTTCTTAGTTTGTTCTTCTGCGAAGAGTTACCAGGATCGGAGCTAGTTGAAATTACAAACTTCCTTTATTGAAAATTTCTTATGGTTAGCCGAACGAATAAACTATACCTAAATTAGTTGACAGAAGTCTGAGGAGAAGTTATAATGATATCTATGATATACGATATAAAATACAGACAAAGAGTAGTTGACTTCTTGAAAGAAGGTCACACTCAAAATGAGGCGAAGGCTATTTTTAGAACAAGCATAG
>JAIRYO010000078.1 GCA_031267725.1 Holosporales bacterium
ACTTAGAGGGGTTGGTAATATGTATACAAAAGGTGAAGAGATTGCTTTATATATCCTGTCTAAAGCATTATAAAAAAAATACAAAAATCATTTAAGCATGGTTTACGGTCTATTCAGGGGGATCCAGGCAGAAGTCTGTTATGTTTGAGGTTGGACGGATGGTTCAAACTTTTAAACAACCAGAAGGTGATCTTTAAAAGGTAAAGTAAACACAACATCTAGCTACCCAATCTTTAATAGCCCTCTTCCTAGGAAATCAATTAGCGCTCGGAGGTTGTATAATTTCGAGGCATCTCTTACAAAGTTTGACCTTTCCATAACTTGTCTCGCATGGCTCCACTTCTGTCATGATTTTCCAACAACGATCACATTTTGCTCCAGTTGCTTTTTTTACAATCACCCCAACGTTAATGTTTTCATTCAAATTTGCGTTTGGAGGAACTTGTGCGCTTATGATCGTTGATTTTGAAACGATAGCTATCTCAGAAAAATCCAGCGTTTCCAGTAGTTTCACAACTTCAAGATCGCTCGAATACATATAAATCTCTGCCTCCAAACTAGATCCTATAGTTTTGGCATTTCTCTCAATTTCGATTGATTCTGTAACCGTTTTTTTAATGGTTTGCATAAATTCCCATTTTCTCTCTATTTCCTCATTTTTCCACTCTTCTGCTATAATCGGAAATAATTCTAAGTGCACACTCGTTTTACTTATATTAAAAGGATAAGAAAGCCACGCCTCCTCGGCTGTAAATGATAACGCTGGAGCTAACCAATGAGTAAGGCAAACGAATATTTCGTTCATAACTGTTAAGCAGGCCAACCTTTTTTTAGAAGCTTTGTTATCGCAATAAACAGAATCTTTTCTGATATCGAAATAAAAAGCCGAAAGTTCGTTAGAGCAAAAGGTATGAAGCTCAGAATAAAATGCTCGAAAATTAAATTTTCTTAATGATTCACGAAGAAGTTTATCTAATTTATATAACTTATTCAGAACAAACTTTTCTAACTCTGGTAAATCATAATAAGAAACTCTTCGCTTAGGATCATAATCAGAAAGAACCCCTAATAGATACCTTAACGTATTCCTGAAGCGTCTATAAACATCCTGCTGTCTTTTTAGGATTTCATCGCCTATCCTCATATCTTCAGAATAATCCGAGTTAAGACACCACAGTCTCAAAACGTCGGCTCCAAGTTTAGAAGTTACGTCATCTGGAGAAATAACATTTCCGAGAGATTTTGACATTTTGCGACCGTCTTTATCTAAAACAAAGCCATTTGTTGCAACTTGTTTGTATGGAGCTTTTCCCGTTACACAAACAGATTCCACGAGCGATGATTGAAACCATCCCCTATGCTGATCCGAACCTTCAAAATAAAGATCTGCCGGCCATTTCATGTAGTCTCTTTTTTCGAGAACATAATGGTGAGAACAGGCACTATCAAACCAGACTTCGAGTGTATCGAAAATCTGCGTATATTTCTCTGGGTCATACTTATTTCCGAGAAAATATGACGCCGGTTTTATCCACCAAGATTCAATTCCATCACACCTGAATGATTCAATAATCCTGTCAAAAACCTCTTTATCTTCAAGAACTTTATCGGTTTCCTTATCGATAAAAAGAGCAATTGGGACTCCCCAAATTCTTTGTCTAGAAATACACCAATCCGGACGTTTTTCAATCATGGACCTTATGCGATTAATATACGGTTCTGGAAACCACTTTGTTTTATCTACCTCATCCAATAACTGATCTCTTATCTTATCAATTTCGATAAACCATTGAGTTGTGGTTCTATAGACGAGCGGCGCCTTAGATCTCCAGGAATGTGGATAGCTGTGAGTTATCTTATATGAATGAATTAAATTTCCGGATTTTCCGAGTTCCTCGATAACTTCTGGATTTACTTTAAATAAATGCTTTCCGGCGAAATGAGGAAGTGTATCGATAAGGGTTCCGTCGTCGTTTAAGATATCTTCAACTGGTAACCCAAATTTCTTTCCGAGAATAAAATCTTCAAGACCGTGAGCTGGGGCAGTATGAACCAATCCTGTTCCCGCATCGATCGTAACGTGGGAAGCAGGCAACATCGGAACCTCATACGAAAAACCTAAATTAGATAAGGGATGTGCGCAAATAGCACCTTCGAAATCATTGCCGATTATCGTATCAAAGACTTCATACGCTTCTATGGCTGCTTCTTTTACAAAAGAGGCAACGAGCTCCTTCGCCACCACGTATTTTTCGTCACCAACTTTGAGTATCGCGTATTCGAACTCAGCTGAATAGGCGACTGCCCTGTTTCCCGGTATTGTCCATGGTGTCGTAGTCCAGATTACAACAAAGCAATTTTTCAATTTTTCATTTGAAGTTTTGATAATTGGAAACTTAACGAAAATAGCATCGCTTACCTTGTCATGATATTCAAGCTCGGCTTCTGCAAGCGCTGTCTTTTCGACAACTGACCACATAACCGGCTTCTTCCCGCGATATACAAGTCCCTTTTCCAAAATATCAAAAAACTTCTCACAGATCGTAGCTTCCGAACCCTTATCCATAGTATTGTATGGCTCTTTAAAGTCCGCGATAATACCTAATTTTCTGAATCCCTCTTTTTGAATCTCCATCCACTTTGCGGCAAACTCCCGGCATCTTGACATAAACTCGACAACTGAAATATCTTCTCTTTTCTTTCCTTGCTTTAAATACTCTTCTTCAATTTTCCATTCTATAGGTAGTCCATGACAATCCCATCCGATAACGAGCGGGGTGTCATATCCAAGCATTTGATATGACTTTGCAACAGCGTCTTTCAATATACCTATTAACGCGTGTCCAGAATGGATTGCTCCATTTGCGTATGGAGGGCCGAAATGTACGATAAACTTTTCGCGATTTTTAGAAAGTTTGCGCAGCTTTCCGAAAATGTCAGAATCTCTCCATTCATCAGCAATAACAGGCTCATTTTGAGCAAGGCTTCCCTGCATTGGAAAATCTGTTTTTGGTAAAAAAACGGTATCTTTAAGTTGTTTCTGCGTTTTGTTTTGTTCGATCATTATGCGCTCCAATAAAAATTCTTGGCCTCCGTAGTGTTTTTAAAAGGATATCTAGAAATATAAAACTTATCGGGAATTATATCAGTTTATTCTAAGCTTTTCAGCATTTTCAATAAATTGTGTTCACGTTCATATAGTTTGAGACAAAAGAAAGACCTCTTGAACTCTAGTAATATACTCCATAGAAGTAGCTTCTTTCAAGCCTTGATGTGGATTCATCTATGACTCCTACATGGCTATTAATAGATGAAGAGTAATTTCGAGTTTTGGAATGGTTGAAAACTTGAACCATTCAGCCATCGCAAACATAAGTGTTCCACGTGGAACAATTGATTTAAAAAAGTTTTCCAAAATTAACGGAATATTAAACTTTTTATGATATGCTAAGCTTGTGCTTGCAAAACGAGAGAACAACTTAGGTGTTGCGGCCGGACCCGACCGGAGGTCCCCCAGTGGTGGGTGGGGGCTAGGGATGGAATATATAGAGTATCACAAAAAGCTTAATAAAACGTTAATTCACAAGGAGTTTTTTAAAGGTATAGGATGGAGAAATGAAAAGAGGCAAGCACAAAGGATGTTGATAGAATATACAGTAGCTTTACAGTTTCACAAATTGAGGTTCTTAATATTTGTATTTTTCAATTCTTTGCCGACAAGTATGGAAATTATATCTGGGGCCCGCGATAGAACAAGATGATTTTTAACAAAGAATTTTATGATATCGTCAGAGGGATCAACTTCTATAATCTTTTTAACCAATTCCTTACATTGAAGAAAGAAGCCCATTTTTGTTGCGATAATTAAAAGTAACCAAAGCTTCTCTTTGTTTTTATCGCTTATCGAAAAAGTCAGTGATTGAGTTATTTCCAATATATCCTTTCTGCCTAATTTCAGTAGATACTCGGAAAGGCGTCTATCAGGATTAACTGAAAGAGTTGCCCCTATTAGATTTAAAATTTTTTTGTCATCATATTTTAAAGCCTCATTCCCCATAATAAAATCTAGAAGATTTATCAAGATTTCGATTTTTTCAGGAAAATCTTTATGTATCTTTTCAATAATTTTTAGTTTTTTATTTGAATCATTTTCCATTTCAAAATCTAAAAGTGCGAGTTCGGAAAAATATTCATCAATAAAGTTTTTTGGCAAATTATATTTAAATTTTCTTGGGTCAAAATAAAACAAGACAGAAGCTTTCTTTGCCATTTTGGCGATTTCTAATAACTCATTTTTGACGATGCAAACCTCTTCCACATAGACCTTTATAACTTTATTTGCCAGGTTAATCGCAGAATCCACGCTGTTGTCTTTTATAAACTTTTTTAACTCTTCCCTAACTATGTATATGTCAATACAATGAAGTCCTACTTTTTCAAATGGTTCGCTTAAATGGATGCCGCGGTTTAGGGCAAGAGCCGTCTTTAATATTTTCATGGACTTAACAACATGCGCCTTCTCAAATAAAGCTAAAAACTCTTGATTATTTGAAACAATCAATTTAGCAAGTTGGTTGATAGACCTTTCCTCATCCGTTATCTTGTTCCGGAGAAACAAGGAAACAAACCAGATAAAAAACGATTTTATGAAAAAACACAAAAACCAAAACGAGAGAAGAAGGATAAAAATCAGGTAAACCCCAATTGAAAAATTTTTCTCAAAAAGAAAAAATTCAAGTTTTCCAATCTCTTTTACGTATAGTTCTAACAAGATGAAGATGAAAATTAAAAAAATAAATGTTAAAAATTTTTTCCAAAATTTCATAAATCTATTCGCTTTTAAGTAAAATTAACAAAAAACGCGGTACCATAAAAATTCATCAAAACCATCATCGGATTAAATACCATTAGTGTTTTTGAGTTTCGTTGTATGTGGATAACACATCGTTTATAGTTCCTTTAAACGAGAACATTATCTCTGGGACGTGGTCCACATCTCCATTTACAATTGCCTTAAAGCCCTCTATTGTATCCTTCAACTCCACAAAGACTCCTTTTCGCCCGGTAAAATTCTCTGCGGATTGAAAAGGTTGAGATAAGAACTGGCGAATTTTTCTTGCTCTATTAACTATAAGTTTATCTTCATCCGAAAGCTCATCCATCCCAATGATAGCAATGATATCCTGAAGTGATTTGAACGTCTGAAGGATATATTGAACATCTCTTGCTACCTTATAATGATCTTCTCCGATAATTTTTGAATCCATCATCCTGGATGTTGATTCTAATGGGTCAACCGCTGGGAAAATTCCAAATGATGAAATTTGACGACTTAGGACAGTTGTTGCATCGAGGTGAATGAATGACGTCACAGCGGACGGATCGGTGAAATCATCAGCTGGAACATAAATCGCTTGTATACTCGTTATGGAGCCATTTACGGTTGACGTGATGCGTTCTTGAAGGGCCCCCATTTCCGTAGCGAGAGTCGATTGATATCCGACCGCAGATGGTATTCTTCCAAGTAAAGTCGAAATTTCTGATCCAGCCTGAGTAAATCGGAATATATTATCTATAAAAAACAATACATCTTTCCCTTCTGTATCTCTAAAGTATTCGGCCATTGTGAGTCCGGTTAGCGCAACTCTGGCCCTTGCGCCAGGTGATTCGTTCATTTGGCCATAAACAAGTGCGGCTTTAGAACCTTCTTCTCCTGGATACTTATTGACCCCAGAAGCGATCATTTCCTCAAAAAGGTCAGTCCCCTCCCTCGTCCTTTCTCCAACTCCTGCAAAAACTGAAAATCCCCCATGTTTTTTTGCAATGTTATTGATAAGCTCCATAATAAGGACGGTCTTTCCCACGCCAGCTCCACCGAATAGGCCTATCTTCCCCCCTTTTACGTAAGGGGTTAATAGGTCAATAACCTTTATGCCAGTGACCAACACTTCAGTTTTTGTTGATTGTTCCGAAAAAACGGGAGAGTCCCTATGAATCGGAAGATAGGTGTCTGTTTTTATAGGTCTCCCATGATCTATCGGCTCTCCAATGACGTTTAAAACGCGTCCTAAAGTTGATCGCCCAACTGGAACGGTTATAGGAGCTCTTGTATCTATAACTTCCATCCCTCTCGCAATTCCATCTGTTGAGGATATTGCAATGCACCTCACAATTCTTTCTCCAACATGTTGTATAACTTCAAGAGTTACTGTCTTGTCTAAGGAATTCTTAGACACATCTTTCATATTTTCGATTTGAGGTTGAGAAGAATCCTCTTCTGAAAATTTAAGTTGTAAGGCATGAGAAATTGACGGCAAATTTCCTTCAAAATAAACGTCAACAACTGCGCCAATGACCTGTGTCACTATCCCAAAATCGGGTAAAACGTTTTTTCCCCGAGTCTTCTTAATCTGTTTTTCAGTTATAATTTTACGCATAACAACCTCTTTTCTTATTGCATACATTCAACACTAGAGACGATTTCAGTTAATTCTTGAGTGATTTTTGCTTGCCGTATTCTATTGTATAAAACGCCAAGTTTATCGGATATACCGTTCGCGTTTCGAACTGAATTATCCATAGCCATAACCTTTGCTGACAGCTCAGAAAGTAAGTGTTCAGATACGATTCCAAAAAACAATTTTGACAAATACATTTGGAAGACCGCATTCATAAACTCAAGTTTTTCTCCTTCGATCATCGTATATTCACAGTCTGATATATCTCTTTTTTCAACGGGAAATATCTGCAGACACTTAGCTTTTTGAACGGCAACCCCCTTGCACTCTCCACTAATGACTAGCACATCACTTACAGAATAATCTCGGATATATTTGAAAGTCAGTTGGGATAGCATGGATGCAAACTCCTCTATGTTATACCTTGACGATACACTTCGAGAAATATTTTCTTCAGCCCTTCTCTGTTTTAAGCATGAGGCCTTTTTACCGAACACTTCAACATATGTCCCTTGATATTTATCAATGACCTCTTTCGATTTTTTAAGAATCAATTGATTAAAAGGACCGCAAAATCCTTGATCAGTTGAGATCACCAAAATTAAACGTTCCCCAGATTTTCTTTGAAACCACTGTTCTTCATCAAATAATTGCCTAAAGGTTATTTCCTTTTCTGCTCGCAAAAACATATCAGATAAAATATCGGCACATTCACTTGAGTGTTTTTTTAAATTATTCATTTTTGCTAATTTAATAGTTGAAACTAGCTTCATTGCATTAGTTGCTTTAGCTATACTATCAACTGTTTTTATTCTGTTTTTTATTACTTTTAAGTTTTCCATCAGTCAGCTTTCCTGAAGACAACTTTCCATTTAGATTTAAACTTCGAGATAAAACTATCCAATCTAACTTTCGTTTCATCTGAAAGAGTCCCTGCATCCTCGATAATATCAAGGATGTCTGGAATATCTAGATTCACTGCCTTCAACAAATCGCCCTCAAATTGCTTAACAGAAATCACGTCAATATCTTTAAAATGCCCATTCATAACCGCATAGAGCACAACAACATGCTCAGCGTTCCTAAGGCAACAATACTGAGGTTGTTTTAGAATTTCCACCACCTTTTTACCATTGTCTAGCAGCTCTTTTGTCGTGCCATCAAGATCGCTACTAAACTGCGAAAAAGAAGAGAGTTCATTGTACTGAGCCATTTCAATTTTTATGTTTCCAGAGACAGCTTTCATTGCTTTTGTTTGAGCAGCAGAGCCAACCCTGCTAACTGAAACTCCAATATTTATAGCTGGTCTAATTCCCTTGTAAAACAAATCCGATTCCAAAAATAGTTGACCATCTGTGATTGAAATTATATTCGTCGGAATATAAGCGGCCACATCCCCAGCTTGAGTCTCAACAATAGGAAGAGCCGTCAAAGAGCCTCCTCCGTTCTTATCAGATAGCTTAGAAGCCCTTTCAAGTAACCTCGAATGTAAATAAAAGATATCTCCGGGAAAGGCCTCACGTCCAGGAGGCCTTCTCAAAAGTAGAGAAATTTGACGGTAAGATACAGCGTGTTTTGATAGATCGTCGTAAACAATCAAAGCATGCATTCCATGATCTCTGAAATATTCTCCCATAGTGCATGCAGTATACGGAGCAATATACTGCATAGACGCTGGTTCAGAAGCCGTTGCCGCAACAACAATTGAGTAATCCATTGCTCCATAATCTTGGAGAGTTTTCACAATTCGCGCAACTGATGATCTTCTCTGCCCTATCGCGACATAGATGCAGTAGACTTTCTTTTCCTTCGGAACCTTATCGTTATATTGTTTTTGATTGATTATTGCATCAATAGCGATTGCTGTTTTCCCAGTCTGCCGATCTCCAATAATCAATTCACGCTGCCCTTTTCCTATAGGAAACAACGCATCAACTATACGAAGCCCCGTAAAAAGAGGTTCGTTAATCGTTTGCCTTTCTATGATCCCTGGAGCTGGGTTTTCCATATTATACTTGACAACATCTCTTATTGGCTCATTTGAATCTATCGGGTTCCCAAGCGCATCAACAACCCTTCCTAAAACTCCAATTCCGACGTTAACATCAACTATACGATATGTTCTTTTGACGAGATCTTTTTCTCTAATTTTTGAATCATCACCTATTATGATAATACCAACATTATCAGATTCTAGATTTGTCGCAATCGCTCTTACAGTTTCTCCCGTTTCTGATGAAATTATATCAACCCATTCACCAGATTTAACATTTTCCAAACCAAACACGCGAGCAATACCATCTCCAACGGAGAGCACATATCCCGTTTCCGCAATATCAACGTGTGAACAAAATTCGGAAAGTTTATCCTGCAAGATATCTGATATTTCTGATGCTTTAATTTTCATACACCGTTCCTATCCTTAAATTTCTATAAAACTCAGACAGTTGTTTAATTTGTGCAAGAGCTGATGCGTCAATTACTAACTCCTCTGACGAAATTTTTATTCCCGCCAGTATTTTTTCATTAATCTTATACCTTATTGTTGTTTTTTCATTGAATATCCCAACGATCAATTTTTCTATTCTAGATTTTTGCTCCGGAGCCAATTTGAGAACTGAAGAAATGACCACGCTTCTCTCATTCTTGTATTTAGTGAAGGCAACAGTGTACACATATTTAATTTGATTTACGAGATTGAATCTCTTGTTTTTGATGATTTGTTGAATGAAATTGGAGAAAATCTTACAAAAAGATAGGTTATCTCCAATAGTGATCCAAGCAGAGGCAAGATCAGTCTTGTTGACGCAGTATCCCGTTAAAAGTTTTTTTACCGTAGAATTGTTCTTAAGGAACATATCCAATTTAGAGAAATTTTCTAGAATTCTATCGAGACATGCATTGCTCTCGCCTTCGCAAAAAAGAGCTCGAGCGTATCTCCCAGGTAGTGAAGTAAACAAAACTTTTAAGCTATTTATGTCCAAATTCGTTAAAGAAAAACACCCTTTCTCTACAACTCTAGCATAATCTAGTATCGTTTTCTATAAAAGAACTTGAAATGTGTACCTTCATATGATTTGAGAAAAAGATAGGGAATTACTTTTCGCCCTGAATCCCGCCTGACTCAACCTGAATAAAGAGTACCCCATGCCCCAATGATTTGTGTGTTTTTCTACAATACTTAGCGGATTTGGTAATCTATATGTAAAGGGGGAAGAGGTTATTGAGTAAAGAGCCCTCTACTTTGTCTCATATTTCATGAACCCATATAGTTGTAAACAAGCATATTGACCATCTTTTCCGATTATGTAACAATACCCGAAGTCATGAAAGGTAAATTTGGTTTAAAAAATGGCAGTTCCGAAGAAAAAAACATCTAAATCGAAGCAACGGATGAGAAGATCGCATGATTTCGATAAGGCGGTTAACGTAGTTGTCTGTAGCAATTGTGGTAAGGGTACTGTCCCGCATAACATCTGCAGATTCTGTAACACATACGCCGGTCGCAGTGTGAAAACGACAAATATTTCTGAAGAGATTTAATGTATTTTAAGCTAAGTTTATTTCGGTAACCTTGCAGTGATGAAAATTGCGATTGATGTTATGGGAGGAGATTTAGGGGCTGTAGCGACTATATCTGGAATTTATAGATACGCCCTAGAAAATGATTGCTCTGGGATATTCTTCGAACTTTTTGGAAATGAAAAAATCATAACTTCCAGGATAACGGACCTTGGAAGGAGCACAGCCTTCTCCTATGGAATACACGATACCGCTGATAATGTGGTGTTAGGTAGCGAAAAGCCCACACATGCACTTAAAAATAGCCGCGGAACGAGCATGTTTGAAGCCGTTTCTCACGTTGCCAATGGTAAATCTGATGCTGTTATTTCCTCCGGAAATACTGGGGCCTATATGGCTTTATCCAAGATGCTTATTGGAACTATTGAAGGCATAGATCGTCCAGCAATAGTCAGTGTTTTTCCAAATCTTAATGGAAAAACGATTATGCTTGATCTTGGAGCGAATACTGATTGTTCCTCAACGAAATTAATACAGTTTGCTTTCATGGGACAAGCTGTCGCGAAGGTACTCTTGAGATTGAATAATCCCAGGATAGGGCTACTTAACATAGGCACGGAAAGATCAAAGGGAACATCCTCGTTAGAAGAAGCTTATAATTTTCTTGAAAAATCCAACAATGTTAATTTTATCGGTTTTGTTGAAGGGACTGACATAACCAGTGGCGCCGTCGATATTATCGTTACTGATGGTTTTTCGGGAAACGTTGCCTTAAAAAGTATGGAAGGAACTTTGAGATATATAGTTAATTTTCTGAAGGATGGTTTTCGCTCGAGCGCGTTTAGCAAAGTTGGATATTTCCTTTGTAAAAAAATATTTGGATCATTGACTAACACCATTGATCCGATGCGTAACAACGGTGCCCCTTTTGTTGGGCTAAAAAAAATATCAATTAAAAGTCACGGCAATTCAGATGGTATAGGATTTGCAACTGCGATTTCCGTCGCAGTCAGGTTGGCCAGATCAGAGTTTATAAAAAACATAGAAGAAATGATATCAAAAGCAGATGAAAAGGATTCCAATGAAAGTAAAAGTTGCTAGCCTGTCGGCTCATCTACCACAAAAAATTGTAACAAACGATGATTTGGCAAAAACTCTTGATACGTCCCATGAGTGGATTTACACTAGAACTGGTATTGAGAGTAGGCATCTTTCCTCTGATAGCGAGCTCTCGTCAGATTTGGCAATTGAAGCGGCAAAAAAGGCTATTGCTCGGGTAAATTTAAATCCAAAAGATGTTGATGGAATAATTGTCTCGACAACAACGGCGGATAGGAGATTTCCATCGTGTGCCTGCCGAGTTCAGGGAGAGATAGGGGCAGAAAAAGCATTTGCCCTTGATATTAACGCCGCTTGCTGCGGATTTATATATGGCCTTTCCGTTTCGGACAGTATGATAAAAGCCATGGGTTTGAAAAACGTTTTATTAATCGGAGCTGAAACACTATCTAAATTTGTGGATTGGACAGATAGATCAACATGCGTTTTATTTGGTGATGGAGCAGGAGCGTTTCTTTTACAACCTTCACAAGACGATTCAAGCGGAATAATTGCGACAAAGCTATATTCTGACGGAAGGAAAGAAAAGTACGAATATATCCTTGCTCATAATGGACCGCAAAACGATAATCGTGGATATACAACAATGTCTGGAAAAGCAGTTTTTAAGTGTGCGATAGATTGTATGGCCATATCGATAAATGAGATTTTAGACGAGAACGGAATGACGATTGATGATATAGATTGGATAGTTCCGCATCAAGCTAATAGGAGGATACTGGAAGCTCTCTGCAGAATGCGAAATTTTCCAATTGAGAAAGTCATAATAACGACGCAAAATCACGCCAATACTTCTTCCTCGTCGATTCCTCTCGCTATCTGTGATGCAATGGCAAAAGGAACGATTAAAGAAGGAGATACCCTCCTGTTTACCGCTTTGGGAGCAGGGCTTGTTTGGGGATCGGCAATAGTAAGGTTATGATAATTATTTAGGAGAAAAAGTATATGGAATATGATAAAAATAACGTGTTTTACAAAATAATAAATAAGGAATTAAAGGCGAACATAGTCCTAGAGGGAGAGCATTTCTTGGCTTTTCATGACATAGCCCCGAAAGCGCCGATTCATGTTTTGGTCATTCCAAAGGGGGGATATCTCAATTACAATGATTTTACCGAACACGCAACTGATAGGGAGATTCTCGATTTTAACAGAGGAATTTCTAGAGTTATAAAATTAATGAAGCTTGAAGAAAACGGTTTTAAGCTGATATCTAACGCTGGAAAATTTGGCGTTCAAGAAGTCATGCATATGCATGTTCATATTCTTGGAAAATCGTTTGACGATTGATTCATACTTGGAAATTTTTATTCTTTTATGTTTGATACCGGTCAAGACGCTTCAAGCTTTCTTTTAAACAATTGTTCCACGTGGAACATTTATGTTTTATTAATAACCGTGAGTTCGGCGGCCCAGTCTAAATAGGGGAAAACCATGCCCCAATGATTTATGTATTTTTTTTATACTGCTTTAAACAGGATATATATAAGCACTCTCTTCCCCCTTTTCATATATAACCACCCCCTCTAACTAATATTCAGAGATTGCTATATATCATGCTTAAAGCATTATAAAAAGAAATA
>JAIRYO010000036.1 GCA_031267725.1 Holosporales bacterium
AAAGTTTAACATTCCGTTAATTTTGGAAAACTTTTTTTAAACAAATGTTCCACATGGAACAATCGTTTTAAAAACTTGAATCATGGCTTACCTCAAACGTAAATGTTCCACGTGGAACATTATTAAAAGATGGCCGTAACCCATACTATCTAATACTAAGGAACTCCTCAATACATCTCGCAGCAAGCGCACCTTGTCCAGCAGCGTAAATGGCTTGTTTTAAAGAGGAGCTAACTATATCTCCAGCCGCAAAAATCCCTGGACATTCGGTTTTTGTTCCATTTGCAAGGATATATCCTTCATTATCGAAAGGTACTATATCTTTCAAAAAATCGGATGAAGGGTTTGTTCCAATTGCTATAAAAACCCCTGAGACGTCCATGTCCATGCAACACGCTTCATTACTTTTTTTTATTTTTATGTTATTTACTCTATCTTCTCCCAGAATTTCAACGACTTCCGAATTCCAAACGCACTCTATATTCTCATTTAATTGAAGTCTTTCTTGCATTATTTTTTCTGCTCGAAGAGAGCTTCTTCTATGAATTAAATACACTTTTTTCGCCAGCTTAGAAAGAAACAACGCTTCCATAACAGCTGTGTTTCCCCCGCCAACAACCGCTACTTCTTTCCCTTTATATAAGGGGCCGTCACAAGTAGCACACCATGACACTCCTTTGTTTGTAAACTTTTCTTCTCCGGGAATACATAATTTTTTATGCGTCACGCCTGTTGCAACAAGGAGAGACTTCGCTCGCAAAAATTCTCCGGAGCACAAACTTATCTCAAAGTGAATATCAGATTTTGAAACATTTTTAACTGATTCATAAATTACTTTTGTTTTCAAATTTTCTGCCTGAGCTAACATGTTTACCATAAGATCAGCCCCCTTTATAGATATGAATCCAGGATAATTTTCGATCAAATCCGTATTAACAAGTTGTCCGCCTGGTTTTTCTCCGGTGATCATAAGTGGACGTAATCCGGACCTTGAAAGGTATATAGCTGCGGTTAAACCAGCCGGACCTGAGCCGATAATGATTACATTTTCCATTACAAAACTTCCTTAAAGAAATAATACTAATTCAATAGAATGACAAAATTTAGATTAACTTATAAACATTCCTCCATTAACATGGAGCGTTTGCCCGGTGATATAAGAAGCCTCTCTAGATGACAAAAAGCATATTGCATACGCTATCTCAACTGGATCAGCCATATAGCCAATCGGAATCTTTGAGAGAAATTTTTCTTTTGCCTCTTCACTTAAAACATCAATCATTGGGGTTTTTATAGCTCCAGGCGCGATGCAATTTACTGTAATTCCACGTTTTGCATATTCGAGAGCAACTGCTTTTGACATACCAACAATTGCAGCTTTGCTCGCACAATAATTAACCTGTCCGGGATTTCCGGTAAAACCAACAACTGAACTTATATTTACGATTCGACCAAATCGCCTTTTAGACATCACCATAACCGCGGATTTTGTTAGTGTGAACGCAGCTTTTAGGTTGACATTCATAACCAAATCTAAGTCATCCTCAGTCATTTTCATAAAGAGTTTGTCTTTGTCGATTCCCGCATTATTCACCAATATGTCTAGCTGTCCAATTTTTTTTTCTGCCTCAAGGAACAGCTCTCCGGTTTCACTCGAATCTAAAAGATCACAACTGATTGTAGTGACAGTCTTGCCTATTTTTTCCTTAATTTCAATTGAGGCAATTTCTAGCGCATCTTTTCTAACATCTGCTATAACGACGTTTGCCCCTTGTTTCATCATTTCAATTGCAGTTTTTTTTCCTATAGCTCCAGCCCCTCCGGTTATTAAAGCATTTAATCCGTTTAGTGAAAATAACATGGCGTTCTCCTATTCTGATTTCATAAAATTTTCCACTTGAGATACAGTTTCTAAGCTAAATACATCCGCATCGCAAGAGTCTCTTTTCAGCATAGTTGAAAGAACTCGGCCTGGCGCAATTTCAATAATCTTGTCAATCTCCGGATCATCAAGCATAAACTTTATGCTCTCTCTCCATCTCACCCTATCGGTCATCTGCTTTACAAGATGTCCATGTATATCAGCTTTATCCGTAAGAGGTCGTGCTAATGTATTCGTAATAACCGGAATTTTGAAATCACTAAAAGTAAAATCGGACGAGAGTTTTTTGTCAAATTTAATAGCGGCCTTTGCCATGAGTGGACTGTGAAACGGACCATTAGTATTTAGCTCAATTGCCTTCACAACGCACGTCGTTTCTTTCGCTTTTCTGACAAAATCAGAAACGGCTAATCTGTTTCCGCTAACTACAACCTGTGAATCTGAATTGTCGTTCGCTATAACGCAGATGTTTTGTCCGGATTGATACTGAAGAATTAATTCTTCGATATCAGCAACCGAGATACCAAGTAGGGCAACCATAGCACAATCTCCAGAAGCTGGAAACGCACTCGCCATTAATTTTCCACGAAAGTAAACTAACCTTGCCGCATCCGATATTGAAATTGTTCCCGCTGCGCAGAGCGCAGAATATTCTCCAAGAGAGTGCCCGGCAAGATATTTACATTTTTTAAAAAGATCGTATCCATACTCTATCTCTAGAATTTTAACGCACATCATGCTAACCGCAAAAATTGCCAGCTGCGCATTTTCCGTCTTGGTTAATTTTTCAATTGGGCCATCTTCAATTAACCCAGATAACTTTGATCCAACAGAATCCTCGATTTCCTCCATTACCTCCATTCCAGCTTTATAGCCATTCATGAAGGAGGAAGCCATTCCAACCTTTTGAGAGCCCTGGCCAGGGAATATAAAGGCGTTAGACATAAAAACTCCAATTAAAACAAAAGTTTATTTTTTCGCCACTATTTGCGGAGCTCTAGACGTTTTACTAAATTTTGATATCTGGATTCATTGACACTTTTTAAATAATCCAGCAACCTCCTTCTCCTACCAACCAAGGCTAAAAGCCCTCTTCTAGTATGAAGATCTTTCTTATGAAGCGCCATATGATTCGTTAAATTTCTAATACGTTCTGTTAAGACGGCAACCTGTACTTCTGGAGAACCAGAATCTCCATCATGAACCGCATATTCCTTAATCAGTTCTTGCTTTCTGTTTGCAGTTATCGACATCTATTCTCCTTTAAAACCTAGCCTCAACAACCTTTTTAGATGAAACATTCCATCAATAGGCTCAACAATTCCGAGGAATCCACTCTTTGCAGACGCCAGACAGAACTCAACTTTTTCAGGAAAGCTCACTGCCACACGTTTTCCAAACAACAAATCCTTCTCATCTTGGCACGAGATGAAAACAACAGGGATGTCGTCTAGTATGTTTTCAAGCGGAACCAAAACATCTGTGATATTATCGTGAGTTTTTTTTAATACGTCAAGCGAAATGGCGTTTTCTATAAAAAAATTACAATCTTGAATACGCTTAAGCGAGAACGTATACCCTACTGTTCCCAACGATTTTGCAATGTCTTCGCTCAATGTTCTTATATACGTTCCCGGAGAAACCGTCGTTTTAAATCTAAAAATGGGATTTATATCATTCATTAATTCCTTCTGAGAATTGCCAGAGGTTTCATCATATTCATCGCCAATTCCCTTATGCTCTCGAAGCTCAAGATCAAAAATTGTTATCTTTCTTGGGCTTATAGACGGAGTTTCTCCCATTCTTGCTAAATCGTATGCTCTTTTCCCATTGATTTTTATTGCGGAAAATATGTGAGGTTTTTGAAAAATCTCACCGACAAACTCGGGAATAACAGATTCTATTTCGGATCTCGTCGGAATATTATCCGAAATTTCTACTACCTTGCCAGTTTTATCTCCTGTATCGGTTCGCTCACCGAATTTTATTTCAAATTCATAAACTTTTTTCTTTTGCCGTATATACGGTATGGCTTTCGTAGAATCGTTAATAGCTATGGCTAAAACACCTGTTGCAAATGGATCAAGAGTTCCCAAATGTCCAACTTTTTTTGCATTAAGTAGTTTTTTACACACTAAATCAACGTAAAACGAAGTCTTTCCTTCAGGTTTGTTTATTACCAATATTCCGCTTATACCTTTATCCATCGGTGACTTTACTAGAATGACTCCCAAACATTAAGCCCTAATAATCGGAAGTTTTCCATTCTTTTTTAGAAGGAAGAGGCAAAAAGAGTGGGAGACTCCTCCTCCTCCTTTTGCATTGAGGCTCAACTAGTCGTTATCAAATAGAAAATAATACTACTCCTCAGGGAACTTAAAGTGCCATACAATCTCCCCTCATCCAATTGTCTTATAAAACCTTCTAATTTTTCCTTCACCTTATCAATACCAGTTTTACCATCATCATTCCCTTTAATAAAGTTATCAAGTAGAACCTTTACTTTCTCTCTCCATACTGTCAAATCTTGGGAAGTGGAAAAAGGGTTTAGCGCGGGAATGTCATTGGAAAGATTCTCCATTTCTTTCTTGAGGGCCGACTCGATCTTGTTCGAGGACGACGGCTGATTCTGATTCGAGTGCGACGGCGAGAACTGCGGCTTGAACGTCGGGAACGGACTGGTGGCCGGATTCAAATACCGAATAATATCCCCCCTCAGCTGATCTAAGTTATCGTTCACCTTATCCAATTCTTTTATAAAACTTTCTAATTTTTCCTTCACCTTATCAATACCAGTTTTACCATCATCATTATCTTTAATAAAGTTATTAAGTAGAGTCTTTACTTTCTCTCTCCATCCTAGCGAACTTTGAGGCGTAGTGGAAAAAGGGCTTAACCGAGAGGGAATGTTTTTGGCAAGATTCAGCATTTCCCTCCTGAGGTCCGGATCGATCTGATCCGAGGTCGACGGCTGATTCAGATTCGTCTGCGGCGGGAACTGCGGCTGGTTCTGATTCGGGAACGACGGCTGATTCGAGGAGGTCGGGTTCGGATTCGAGGACGGCGCCCCCGACTGCGGGTTCGGATTCGAGGTCGGCGACGGCGAGAACTGGTTCGAGAACGACGGCGAGAACTGGTTCGAGGACGGCGACGGCGAGAACTGGTTCGAGAACGACGGCGAGAACGGATTCGAGGACGGCGGGTTCGAGAGCGGCGGCTGGTTCGGCGGATTCTGCGGCAGGAACGCGGCTGGTTCTGATCCGGCCCCCCCCAGCTGGTTCGAGGGCGACGGTGGGAACTGATTCTGAGTCGAGGTGGTCGGGTTCGAGAACTGCTTCTTCTCCTTCTCCTTCGACGATGACGAGGATGATGAAGACGATGAAGACGACTTCACCCGCCACTTGAGCGACTGATTAACCGGCAGCATGATCGGATTCGACTTCGACTGCTCCTTTAACAGAGGGAGGGTTTCTTCGCTAGGCGGCACTATCTTCACAAACGGTCTTTTCCACTGCCCCTTCTTCTCCTCCACCTCCACCTGCTTCTGCTTCTCTATCGATGGAAGAATATTTACCTTTTTCCGATCTACGTTGAACACCGAAACCTTCTCCACCTGCTTCAACTCCTTCTCCTCCT
>JAIRYO010000015.1 GCA_031267725.1 Holosporales bacterium
TTCTCTTTTACACGACTCTCTGCCGCCAATTTTATAAAACTCTTCATCTTCCTTAGCCTCCAATTCTACTCAACTTAAATGAAATCTTACCACTTCTTCTCCAATTATGCAGCGGTCTCTTATTGGAGTTGTGCTATGCTAATCGGGCGTATTAAATGGAGGGATCAATGTATAAATTGTTGAAAACGTGTGTTCTTGCGACTCTTATTGCTTGTGTTACGTCATCGGTGGCAATGAGTGTAGAAGAAAAAATGAAGGATACTGCTGCGAGTGTGTCATTAGTTGAACAGTATTCTGAAGTAATAGGTGTCCCTAAGGAAACGTTGTTAGTTCCGTCAATCGATGCGTTGAGGTTTATAGTTAGCAAACATGTCGAAAGAATTCCTTATCAAAATTTTGGTATATTTTACGATAAAAAAGCGTCAGACTTGTCGGTTGAAGCGTTAATACATAGGCTATTAATTCAAAAAGAAGGTGGAGCCTGCTATGAAACATCGGAATTGCTTTTTAATGTACTTAACAGTGTAGGCTATGATGTAAAAAGGATTGCTGCATTTCCGCTGAATAATAAGCCGTTCAACCCAAGGATCCCGTCGTCTCATAACGTTCTGTTAGTAAAGATCGAAGGCAGATCTTTATTGGTTGATGTCGGATATGGAATAAATAGTGTCAGGTTCCCAATATTGTTTGGTTTTTCAGAGACAGAAGAGCAGGAAGTTTTTACTAATGAAAAGTATCAGCTTGTATGTGCTCCAGATTATTATCAATTGAATTTGCAAATAAAGGGAGAATGGGCATCTTTGTACCGTTTTGATAGACCACTGAAGTTTATAGATTTAGCTCAAACAACGCAAAATTTCCAAAGTATGTTCGCTTGTTCAGAGATGCTTCCGATTCGAGATATTTATGTGAAGTCGTCGATTTTGACTCCAGATGGTAGAATTGGTTTTTATGTCGAACCAAATCGTGGTATGTCCTCTGCATACAAGTTTATTGATTACAAAGGTGAAGTAAGCAAAGAGTTTTATAAAACTTCGCAAGAACTTGTTGAAGATATTTTCAAAACTACAGGATTGAAGGCTCCTGGGGCTATGCTTGCAATAGAGCCAGGGAAAGATGATGAAACAGATCATAAATAATAAGTTTGTTGTTTATAAAAAACGTCCGGAAGCTTAAAGTAGATCTTCCGCGAGGGGAGATTTGTTTTATATGGATGCTTGTTCGGGAGATATAGATGGGTTTTATTTACAGGATGCTTTGCATGGAAGAGATTTTAAAACTGGCTCTATTTTTTCAAAACGTGACGTTCAGAAGCAAAGTGTTAGCAAAGCTACGCTTTTAAAATTTGCAAGCGTAATCAATGGAGATGGTTTTCTAATCCCTGCGATGCTCTATGAGCCGGAAAACGCGGATAGAAATCTACTGCTATATCTTCATGGTGGAGGCTGGGTAATGGGAGGTATAGAGAGCCATGATTGCCTATGCAGAAAAATTGCAAATACTCTGAATATCAGGGTGCTTTCCGTTGAATATAGACTGGCTCCCATATGCAAATTTCCTACAGCTTTGAATGATGTTTTGAGTGTTTATTGTGGTTTATTTTGCAACGGTTACATAGATTTTGAGAAAGTAATTATTGCGGGAGATAGTTCAGGCGGGAATCTATGTGTTTCTCTCTGTATAAAATTAGCGGAAATAAAATTTGGAAAGACGCCAATCTCACAAATTCTTTTTTATCCTGTGTTATCAAATGATTTTTCATCCGAATCGTTTCAAAAATTTGGCAGTGAAGCAAATTTAACAAAATCGATGATGCAGTGGTTTATATGTATGTACACAGGAAAGGAGTTTGATAACGAAGATATCAAAAATAACAAATTGATTTATCCGCTACTGCAGAATGATATGTCTGTTTTTCCAGAAACTTTACTTGTATCTGCGGAGAAAGATGTTCTATTGGATGGACAACTGTTATTTGCATCAAAATTACAGCAAGCTAACATAGAAGCAAAACATTTGATTATAAGAAATGCCAAACATGGCTTCATAACCTATGGAGATGAACATTGGAAATTTGCTTCTATCGCTTTAGACAAAATTAAACAGATGATAAGTCATATTGCTGAAAGCACTTAGATCTATCTGTCGCTTTGGTGTTGAAAAAAATACCAGCCATTTAGATCTATCTCTTACTAAATCTTATTTCTAGTACCCAAACGATGTCGCTGATTTACAAGCTGCGCAAGCCTTTATTTTGGAATCGATAAGATATTCAGAGTATTTTGTATTTTTATTTTCCGACTCCACTTTACTTAGCAGTCAGCATTTCCGCAAATCTGCTCTCATAACGCATTGAAACCACATCGAAATTTTTTCAGCGGAACTAAAATCACTCGAGTTCGCCGTGAGGGACTCCTGCTACTCCAGTCATTTTAGTCGAACTTTTTAGATGGGATTTTATGCAAACTTTAGAAAAGTCTTCTAAATGAGGCCTTCGGAGCGGAACTAGGCAAATTCTCCAGTCCCCCGCTTTTGGAGAATTTTCGGAGAAACGGAGAGAAAATCCGGTTGACAGATCCAATATGTCATACATTTTGCATTAATTTAAAATACATTAACGTCCGCAAACGCCTCTGATTCAGAGGGTTTCAGGTGTCGCTTGCATTTGAGTAAAATTTGATATTCTCCGTGTACATACAACTTCTGGTGGAGCTAACGTCCTCTCCAGAGAAAAATCTCTCCGCCGCTACGAAAAATCGGACGCTCTGTTTTCAGTGTTCCGCATTTTTTTGTTAACCATTGCGGACGTAAGCCTCCAAATGTCCAGAAAACGAAGGCGTGACCATTTGATTTGACAAAGGCGATGCTGATTACCAATATCCGTATTTTTACCCGATAATACCCGTAAAACATAATGGATTTAGCAAGAGCATCTAAGATCATTCATATGAAATGACTATATGTCGGGAACATTATTTCAATTTGCGTCCTTTCGCTGAAATAAAGACTTGATGTTCTCATGTTATTGCTATACACTGCATCAATCACTATCGCCTGAAGGCGAAAGTATGAAAGTACGCTTGCAAAGCGGATTAAAAATATAAAATGTTTAGAAGTCTGATATTTTGAAATCTCCTGACGCGTGATGGATTTCCTG